>NZ_JBNFXM010000004.1:9387-285220 GCF_049943995.1 Lysinibacillus sp. VIII_CA | reverse complement strand
ACAAAATATTGTTTAGATAATGGACGTAATACCATTCCTCCAATTCGCATGTTTAAGTACTTATTATTAAAAGCGATGAATGATGTATCAGACGCCGACCTAGTAGTCTTGGATATGGCAACAGAAGATCCAGTGAGACAGAAATAAGGCACTTCCTGTTCAAAATTGAACAAGAAGTGCCTTATTTTTATCTGAAAAAGGTTCGCTTTTATGAAAACATAAATTTTTCAGTGCCCTCGTCTATTCATGAAGGTCGCTTTAAATAATTCTTGTACCGCTCGTTGGATTATTTTCAAAGCAGTCGTTTTACTCAGCACTTATCCGCAGTTTCTCAAAATTTCTTTGGAAAAATTGATGTGCCAACTGCTCTTTTTCTGGATCCATACCAAGTAAAATCACTGTACTTGGTCCTGCTGATTTGGTCATATCATGTGAACATTCAACTAATTGCTGGCCAAAAAGACGCGCACACTCACCCTGAAGTCCCTTAGATCCGACAGGCCACACTTGCTGAACGATTTCTGCCAGCCATGCCTGATAAATAGGTTGCAACTGCGCCACATCATCAGGCTGTGCTAATAGTTCCTCGCCAACAAGTGGTAAGCCGTATGTGTACCAACTAAGCTGTTCAAGGTCCCATGCTTTTCGCTGTTGTATTTCCCCAAGCATAGTAATTGCTAGACCAGACTGTAAAGTTGGCATATTGGATTCCGAACTGCCTGCAATGACTGGACAGGGAAGGCCTGTTTCCTCGAACACTTGCTGAATGCCTCTTTCATAGCGTGACCATGCAGCATCCCCTGAAAAATTAGCGAGTAAAATTTGAATAGGAAGTGCCTGTGCAGCCAGCTGCTCTAAAAATGTCACACGGGCTGTCATATAGGCTGTCAATTGATCGGAAGCTGGCACAATATCTTGTGGCTTCTCCCCAATGGCCGCCGCATTATCCATTGTCGCAATAAACGCGCCCACTTTCATAGCATTTCTCACTAAACGCGACCTGCCTTACGCACAAAAACCTTCGAAAGAATGGGCATGACCACAGCTACAATGATTAAATTTATAGCCGTTGCTATGAAAATACTCCCTAGAGCACCCCAGAAAAAGGCAGGACTAATAATAAAATAAAATGGAAGTGGTGCCACGATGCCGTTCAATACAAGGGCAACTGGCCATTTCCAAAAATGCATACCTTTTTTATGCATGATTCCAAAAATCCAAACAACAATAAACATCTCTACTGCAATAATTACATGGAGTGGACCAAGTGGGAAGCCAGCCGTTAATGCGCTAATAAAATGACCAATGAATCCAGCTATCCCAGCTAATAATGGCGATAAAAAGACAACACCTAAAAAGGCAGGTGCCGAATCCAGTGCTGCAGTCGAAATAAATGCGGGTACTTTAATGGCGGCTCCTACTGCACAAATGGCTGCTACCATAGCCGTTAGTATCCATGTCATTAATTTTTGTCGATCCATTGCATTTCCTCTTTTCCGTTAGTATGTTGATCTCATTTGAGTTGCTCGCCAATCCCGTACCAAATACGTACGACTTGCTCTGCTTCAGCAAATAATGCCTGGTATAAGCGACCACACGTATCACGTAATAAACGAGCTTGTTTTTCCATCGGTACAACACCGCGGCCCATATCTGTCACAATAAGTACCAGCGAACAATGTTGGGCAAGGGCTGTTAATTTAGTGAGGACGGATTGTACCACGACCTCATCTTCCTCAAGGTTTTGTGTCATAAGCCATTTTTCCACATGTTTAATGACAAGGATTTCACAGGCTGGTGCAACATCTGGTAGATCGCCTTCGACAAGTACCACATCGTGCTGTTCATATAAACGCATCACATAATCGGTTTTTCCGTTATAGGCGCCTCCGATAAAAACATGCATCTAGCTCCCTCCTCCCAAGCCTTTCTAGTAAAAGTTAAATGAAATTGGTGGTCATGTGGCACTTGGTATGACCAAAAAGGCTGCTCTGTTGGCGCATAAGCAACGAGTAAGGCACGAATCACTCCGCCATGAACGACTAAGAAATAATGATCCTCCATCTTCGGCAAATCATTGAAGCCTTCCACAACTCGTGCCACAAAATCATCAAAAGCCTCTCCCTGTGGCGGTGGGAAGTGAATAGGATCATCCAACCATGCACGGTAACGAGCATCCTTTTTTAAATCCTCATAGGTTTTCCCTTCAAATTCACCAAAATTTGATTCTCGTAAGCGAGCATCTGCATAATAGCTAGCATTTGGGAAATAATGGGCAGCCGTGGTGCGACAGCGTTGTAAATCACTGCCATATACCGTTTCGATAGATGCATCCACGACAGAGAGCTTGGAGGTATCAGCTAATGGTGCATCCGTCCATCCCAGATAACGCTTTTCTAAATTGGCCTTTGTCGGCGCATGCCGCATTAAGCACACAGTAACAATGTCACCCATAATACAACCTCCATCCCTTCAATAGATGCACCTAGTAAATCTCCCGAGACACCACCAAAATTACGCAATGTAAATTGGCGAAAAATAACAAGCGCAAGCGCTAAAACGAGGACTAATATAATTGGGAGCATCGAGAACTTTGTGATGATCAGCACAACCGGCATGGCCAATAAAAGGAACAGCAGCATCATTATTTTTAATCGTTTCGCGTGTAGATGAGACTGAAAGAAAAAGGCAAGCCCTTTTTCCTTTGAACAGTTAAGTGACATAAAATAAAAGCTCATGCCAACCCTTGTTAAAAAAGGAATGAATACGACCATCCATAATGCAAATTTATGTTGCACAAAAAGCTCATGTAGAACAACAAATTTTCCAAATAACAAAAATAGTATGGATAGCACTCCGAAAGCACCTACCCGAGGATCATCTAAAATCTCAAGTCGTTTGTCCCGATCTCGATAAGAAAAATACGCATCCCCCATGTCAATAAAGCCATCCAAATGTAAACCGCCTGTCCATAAAGCAAACAGCCCGATGACGATAAAGGCGAGCATGACCTCGCTACTGGCTGTCCATTGTGTAAGACTGTAAAGGACTCCAGCTACAGTTGTCCCCATCAAGGCACCTATCCATGGCAAGCAAGCAAACATACCTGTAATCGTTGACCTTTTTAGAGGTAATTCCTTATGTACTGGCAAAACCGTAAAAAATTGAAATGCCAACAGTAGGCTATACCAAACATTTTTCATTGTCTTGCCTTCCTTTTCCCTTATTTCCATCTCTTTAAGATACCATAATTCATTTCAAACGCTTCTTGAGCCATCACAACAAACCATTGATGAAATTGTCCTAAAGTTCTTCGATACAGCTCCACCTCTTCACTTTGATAAGGAGGTTCATCAAACAGCTCATTTGACACCACTAATAATGTCACGTTCTTCGTTAGCAGAGAAAGGATGGCCTGTTTAACAGTGTGTAGCTTGGATGCTAAACAGCCAGGCTTCGTTAAACATGGCGCTCCACTTTCATAGCCTTCATAAAACGCATTAGTGAGCCAAGTAGTGACGCAATCCCATAGCACCACATCCCCATCCTTGAGTGTCTCAAATACGGGCGCGATGTTATAAGGGGCCTCTACTGTTATCCATTGCATGGGCTGAGCTAGTCGATCAGCTTGATGGCGATCAATTCGCTTCTTCATTTCATCATCTAAAGCAATACCAGAGGCAATATACATTAACCGTTTTTCTGTACTAGGCTGCGTTTGGTAATACTGTATGGCGGCTTGTTCTGCAAAATGAGATTTGCCACTACGCACACCACCTGTAATAAAAACGAGGGGCATTTGTAAAACCTCCTATTGTAAATGATGTAGCGTACCAATCTCTTGGATTACCCATTGCTGTCCCTGACCTTCAATCACAGTGACGCTTGTCCCATGAATATATGGAGCTGACCAAAGCTCACCAATATTGCGCTGTAAAATGGCATTAATCATACATTTAATCGTCACTGCATGGGAAACGATCAAAATATGCTCATCTCGGTGCTGCTCCGCTATCTTTTTCAATGTATACATTGCTCTTTCTGTGACAGCACCAAAGCTTTCCGTATGGGTTGCCATAAATTGAGCTGGGTACTTCGTATAGAGCTCATAATCTAGCCCATCTGTCAGCAAAATATCCTCAATTTTCTTACCTTGCCAATTCCCTAAACAGATTTCCCGCAAATTATCCTCATAGTAAACTGGTAATTGGCGTTGAACCGTTAAAATATCCATCGTTTCCTTCGCACGACCACTTGAACTACTGTAAGCTGCCGCAAATGGGATTGACTGTAGTTGCTGCTGTAATCTCGCAGCCGCTTCTCTGCCATTGTCGGTTAGCGGAGAGTCCAACCACCCTTGTAGTCTCTGCTCCTGATTCCATTGTGTTTCCCCATGTCTTACTAGATAAAAAGTTGTCACTTTTCTCTCCCCTTATTTGCGTTAAACCACGCCTGCAGACAATTATGTAAATATGTCATGGCCGCAATATCTTTAATCCCAATACGGAACCATTCGCCCTGTAATCCTTTAAAGTTTTTCGTATGACGCAGGACAACTCCCTGTGCTAAACAATACGTAAAAAAGGCGTCCGCCTGCTGCTCCTTTGGCAATGAAAAACACACATAATTTGTCACACTATTTGTGACACGACAGCCGTTTTCTTGTAAAAAACGATGCAACTGCTCCCTTTGCGTTGTCGCATAGGCAATTGCCTGCTGACTATAATGCTGCTCATCCAAACAGCCTGCACCAATAACGAGTGCAAAGGCATTTAAATTCCAATGTGGGAGCATGTCCTTTAGCTCGTTTACGATGGAGGTATGAGCAACTAAATAGCCTAGGCGCAAGCCAGGTATTGCATACATTTTAGTCATCGAACGCACCACAAGGACATGTGAATTTTCCACACTTTCGTGAATGAGGGAATTCGCCTCATCAACCCAATCCATAAAAGCTTCATCGATGACAAGCTCACATTTGACAGCTCGACCATGCTCCAATAAGTCTAGTATAGCTTCCTTCTTTGGCAATACACCTGTTGGATTATTCGGTGTACAAATATAGAGTGCGTCTGCCTCCACCATTTCTTGTTTAAGCCGTTCCATTGGCAACGTATATTGGATAAAGTCCGTCACCAAAATCGGAATAATAATAGCCCCTGCAGCTCGCAATGTTCGCTCATATTCTGAAAAAGTAGGATGTACAACGATGACGCGCTTTTGAGCATAACGCCTCGCAATAATACTAAAGAGCTCTGACGCCCCGTTGCCTAGTAAAACCATGTCCTTCTTCACTTGATGAAAAGCAGCGACCTTTGTTAGAAAAGGCTCTCCATCCGGATCTGGATAGCGTTGAATGAGCGGGTAAAATGTACGCCAACGTGCTTCGACAAAGGATGGTGGTCCTGCCGCATTGACATTTTCACTAAAATCATATACCTCTTCAGGCATCGTTAAACCTAATTGCTGATAAACATTTTGCGGATTTGCTCCGTGATTAGGTAATAGCATAAATGAACACCTCCACTGCTAACATGACAAGCGTAAAGAGCACCATGGCAATACGCATTTGAATAATAGATGCCATTATATGTTCCTTTGTTAGAGGAACTAATTTTTCTCCCATAATCGCACGTTGAGAAACAACGCCTTGATAGGTATTTTTTCCGCCTAGTTGTACGCCAAGCTGTACTGCCGTTGCGGCCTCTAAATAACCACTATTAGGACTTGGATGCTTTTTAGCGTCTTGCGCCCACCGCTTTAATCGTTGTCCAAATGAGTAACTCGTTTCATTTTTTGTACCTAGCACCATAAGAAAGCCAGTGATACGACTTGGAATAAAATTCAGGACATCATCAAGTTTGGCCGAAAACATGCCAAAATCTTTGAATGTTTCGTTTTTATAGCCGACCATGGAATCTAACGTATTGACAGCCTTATAGCCCCATAAACCGATAGCCCCAAATAAAAAGGCATAAAATAGTGGGGCGGTCACCCCATCACTTGTATTTTCCGAAACGGTCTCTACAACACCACGTACAATTTCATCTTCTCCCAGCTTTTCGGTATCACGCCCAACAATCCAAGATAATTTGACCCGTGCTTCCGCAAAATCACCTTTTACAAGGGGCTCATAAACTGCCAGTGCTGCCTCCTTCAAGCTACGCTGCGCCAGCCCAATGCCAATTAAAAGTCCTTCCACCAAAATGCCAAAAATTAAGCTTACCTGATAGCTGAGTAGTAAAATAAGTGTGACCACAAACATCGTTGTCCCTACAACTGCCAGTGCCATCACCGTACCACGCAGTTTCCGCCACTTGCCTCGATTCCACAAAGCTGTTTGTGATTGAATCAGCTTGCCAATCCATCGCACGGGATGCGGAAGCTTCGGAGGGTCTCCTACTAAAACATCGAAAATTATCCCTATGATACAGGCAATCACTATGGCAATCATAACGCCTTCTCCTCTTTATCTTTTTTGTATTTCCGAATAGCCGCACGCATCGTTTCATAGACACCATAGCCAATAACCTTACCTAGCATTGTGATAGGTCCAGCATATTGATGGTAGTCTCCTTCTTCAGTAGAAGCAATGAGTAAGCTATCAGTAGATGTACCCGTTGCTTGCGTGCCAGTGGTAGGATCAGTTATGCCTTCATCCGTTAACGCTTTCACCTTCGCCTCTGTTGTTGAAATCATAGCCTGAAATAACGCTTCATCAGATAATTTTCCGTTAATAAGCACCCATGTATTAATTGTTCCTGCATGGTACTGCTCCTCACGATGGAAAGCACGTGTAATATCCACGGCATTGCCCAGACCAGCAGTAATCATAATGACTAGATGAATGCCTTCATATGTAAAATCACGAATGGTCGCAAATTTAGCTTGGACAGCCGTCATCATCGCCACCGTGTTATCGATTGGAAAACCATGTGCTTGCAAAAAATGTTGTAAATCACGATGGGGCTGTCGATCATCATAAGTAATGGGCACAGTTCGATTCATCAGATGAGTAAAATAACCAAAGCCTGGATTATGCATGGCCGAGGATACAACCTTCATAGGTGAAACAGCTTGAAGTGCTACATATTGGTCTAAAATTTGAATATGATCCTTTGAAAGTATGGGCATTCCCTTGCCTCCTGACGATAAATAAATGACGAACATAAAAAAACAAATTCTTACAAAGAAGAATTTGTACTGTCGATTCTTTATTAAAATTTGAACCTTCTGAACGTTTGTACAGACTAACAACTTCATAATACTCAAATTATTTATTTTCTTTGAAATTGTATCATAAGTTTGCCTATTGCTACAATTCCATTTTGACGTGTTGTTACTGCTTTTGCTTGAGATTTTTAAAGCGAATCACAGAACCAATAATGATAAAGACCCAACCAATCGCTATGTAAACCACTTTCATTGTTTTTGTCGATGACGGTAAAATATCCATAATCGTTAAACAGACAAAAAGTATCCCAACAATCGAAAAAAGCATACCAATCGTTAAATTCTTCACGAAAAACCCTCCCAACTATGTACGCCCTCGATTTTACCGTATTCTTAGCAAAAAGAAAACACTAATCCAAGTAAGAATCCTTGGATTAGTGATAATTGTGTCATTAAGCTTTCGCATGGGCAAAAAATTCTTCGTATAACGCCTGTAAAATGCGGTTTTCATATTCCTGAAGTACACCAAAAACGAGACTTACTTCAGAAGAGCCTTGATTGATCATTTCAATGTTTGCACCAGTTCTTGAAATCGCAGTAGCTGCACGGGCAGCTAACCCTGTATTATGGCGCATGCCTTCGCCAACAATCACAATCATCGAAAAACCATGACGCATTTCTACATACTCAGCATGTAGCTCTTCTTTCACTCGACTAATAATACGCTCTTCATTATCTGGTGATATCTGATTCGAACGCATAATGACTGAAATATCGTCTAAGCCAGAAGGTGTGTGTTCATAAGAAATATTCTCATCTTCTAAAATTTGTAGTAGCTTTCGTCCAAAGCCTACTTCACGATTCATCAAATATTTAGAAACATATAAAGTTGAAAAACCACTGTCTGCCGAGATACCTGTAACGGGACGACCTGTTGCAGGACGACTTGGTACGATACGAGTACCTGGGGCTGATGGATTATTTGTATTTTTTATGTTAACGGGCACCCCAATCTTGTAGACAGGCATTAATGCTTCATCATGGAACACTGAAAAGCCTGCATATGATAATTCGCGCATTTCGCGATACGTAATTTCTTTAATTTCCACTGGATCATTGACAACCTTCGGATTCGCAGAGAACACACAATCCACATCCGTAAAGTTTTCATATAACTCCGCTTCAACAGCTGCTGCTAAAATGGAGCCAGTAATATCAGAGCCTCCGCGGTCAAATGTTCGCAATACGCCCGCTTTAGTGTAACCGAAGAACCCTGGGAACACAATAATTTCTTTTGTGTCTTTTAAAGGCGCTAAATTAGCATACGCTTCGGGTAAAGCAAATGTTCTTTCTGGCAAATCATTGACCACTAAACCATCCTTAGGACTTACATAGCGTGCGGGCATTCCAATGGCATTAAAATAAGCGGCAATAAGCTTAGCGTTATTATCTTCACCAGCTGCTTTAATGCTATCGATGAATAATTCCACGTTCGTTTTGTCACCTTGTACACGTTCACGTAAATCTTCCGCAATCACGTCACAAATGGCATCATCTAGCCCTAAGCCATCTGCAATTGCTCGAAAACGATCGACTACAATTTGCAATTTGTCTTCGGTATCTTCATGTTGTAACGCGGCAGTTGCTAATTGTATTAATAGATCGGTTACTTTTATATCGTCACCAGATCGTTTGCCTGGTGCTGAAACGGCAACGATTTTACGTGCCGAATTAGATTTCACAATGTTTGCCACTTTTTGAATTTGTTCTGCGTTTGCTACAGATGTTCCACCAAATTTACACACGATCATATCTATCAAATCCTAACTTTTTCAAATTAATTGTATTCCTCCAAAAAACAATTGACTGTACACAGTGTACAAATTATCAATTCCTACGTCAATACAATTTAAAAAATTCGCGCAATTTACTGAGAAATATGGACAATTTTCGTACTGTTTGATTTATTATACGGATTTCGTATGAAATAGTTAAGGTTTTTATGAATTTTTTTTCGTGACGTTCACAGATTCGTGAAATTTACCGTTTTGACTTTCTTCTATATAATGAGGAAAACGCTTACTCCCCACTATGATATGCACAAGTATCCTCGTTGTTTGTGCTAATTTGCAGGCGAAAGGAGGGTTTTGAGTAGGAGGTTATAAGTGGTTTATCATCTTCCTATTGACCTAGAAGATGGCTTGTTCACTTTTTTGCGGATATGTAAAATTCCTTCATGACCAAGCTTGAACAAGGGAATATCTTTTATATCTCCCCCATCCATACAAAAAAACTAGGATCACATATTTTTAGTGAAACCTAGTTTTTCCTAGCTATTCATTTAAATCGCAGTCCAGCCACCATCAATGACTAGTTCTGCACCTGTCATAAAGCGCGATTCGTCAGAGGCAAGGAAGACCACACCGTAGGCTACATCCTCAGGTGCACCAAAGTATGGCAGTTGTGTATAGGTTTTATAGAAAGGCAATGCGCCACCTTCCTCCATCGTTGGCGCTGTCATAGGCGTAACGATAATGCCAGGATGAACAGAATTTACACGAATATGATCTTTCCCATACTCGACTGCAGCTGATTTAGATAACACTCGAAGTGCTCCTTTTGCTGCAGTATAAGGGCTTGTCCCTGCCATTCCGACGATTCCACCAATGGAAGAAATATTGACGATAGAACCGCCACCAGCCTTTTGCATTTCTGGAATCACATATTTCATACCAATGACACAGCCATTCAAATTAATGTCCATCACTTTATTCCATTCGTCCATTTCCATGTTGGCGATCGTTTTTGGTGATGAAATTCCTGCATTGTTGACTAGTACATCGACTTTACCATATACCTTCACCGCCTCTGCAATAACAGCCTTCCACTCGTCCTCAGAAGTTACATTATGTGAAAGAGCAATAATATCTCCACCATTTTCTTTAATTTCTTTGACCAAGTTATTCAACGGCTCGATTTGCACATCTGTCGCAATAACCTTTGCTCCTTCTTGTGCAAATAGTTTTGCTTCAGAAGCTCCCATACCCATCGCTGCTCCTGTAATAATAGCTACTTTCCCATTTAAACGTCCCATCTATAAAACTTCCTTTCCTTTATCAATCCATTCCCACTGTGAAAATGCCCCAAGATTTTTCCAATCCTTGACATAAGCAAGAAGTCTTCATTTTGATTCAGCAGGTGTTTGGACACCCTTAAAAAAGAGCAACAAGCATATCTTTTCCGTGCGTTTGCTACTAAATGGCTGAATCAGATAAATGTATAATTCATGAACATGTTAACAACTAGTTGTATTATCGACACGGTGTCGTTAATATAATTATAACTGTCTGTTCAAAAAGGACAAACTACACAAGAGCGATAATTGATGCATTAACAACATGGAAGTCTTTTGTGTTGTATAAACGATAAATTTAATACAAGGAGCTTGAAAATGTCGAAAAAAATGGACCCTCGCGTGATTAGAACACGCCAGCTATTGAGAGATGCGCTAGTGGAATTAATTGATGAACAAGGCTATGAGAAGATTACTGTGCAAGATATTACCCAACGGGCCACCTTGAACCGGGCCACCTTTTATTTACATTATCGTGACAAATTAGACTTACTGTATCAAAGCTCTGAGGAAATCCTACATGAATTAGTAGGTAGTATTCACCCAACGGTTGAAGAGAAGAAAGATTTCGATTTATTGCCTCATTATGATCAGCCGCATGAGACCTTTATGCATTTGTTTGAACAAATTGCGCTGAATAGTAAGCTTTACAAAGTCTACCTCACAGAAAAAGATATCCCTTATTTTTCGGCAGGCTTAAAAAAGATAATTATCGATTTTGTATCAAGTGGCATTCAATTGATGGAGCCAGATGATCAAAAATTAACCGTACCGCGTGAGATGGCTATCCGTTTTTATGCTGCCGCCTTCCTTGAAGTAATCGTCTGGTGGTTAGAAAATGATATGCCCTATACGCCAAAATTTATGGCCACTCAGTTAATGCGTATTACCATTAAGGGACCCTACTTGGATAACCCCTTTCAGCAACCTTAAAAGCTGGCATTTATGATATGCCAGCTTTTAAGGTTAATTGATATGTACAATAACTGACCAATTATACTGGATGGTCACGGTTGCACCACAGCCGTAGTAACAGCCATCCCTTAACTTTCCCACCCGATCATTCCCTCCACTTTTTTAGAAAATAGATGTAAAAGTTCTGACAAAACTACTATTCCTTTCGATGTAGTTTGTATACAAATATTCGTTGAAACAGGAATGATAGCAACCCCTTTAGTTCTATTTCTAAAGGGGGTATTTTAGCTGTACCTCAGCGTATAGGATTGTCAAAATTCCAGTTCGTATAAATGACAGCCGCGTTTACTGGGTCTGTCGTCGTATCTACCGTGAAACCGCCTATTAGATTCCCTACTCTAAATGTTGGCTCAAAAAATTGTTCTTCCTTTGGGGGTGCGGTGGGACCATCTATCCCCAATTTCGTCTCATCTGTGACCACAACTTCCATGCCGTTATCCAACGTAAAGCTCAGTCCATCCTTTCCGACTTCTGTGATTTTTCCTTCAATATTGACAACTGCTTTTGCCGCAGGAGCTGCATGATCCACTACAATTCTTTCCGTTAAATCAAGTGCAGTATCATTGTTTACATTTACTAAAGGAGCAGCTACAGCAATTACTGCACAGGCAACTAAACTTCCCACACTAATTCGTACTTTTTTCATAAATGCCCTCTTTTCTTTTTGCTCAAATTCCATCATCTCGTTTTGCATCTTTATCTTAAATTCATCGGAAGCATGAATTTGCTTCAGCACATTTTTATAAGCATTCATCAGACCTTACTCCCTTCTTCTAGTATTGTTTTCAATTTCATTCGTGCCCTTCGTAGCTTGGAGCCAATCGTGTTGCCATTCATTCCTAATAGATTAGCGATTTCTACAGTTGTATAGCCTTCATAATAATGTAAATAAACAATGACTCTCTCTTCTGGACTAAGCTCAAAAATCTCCGTAAGAACCATCTGCTCCTCTTTGGCGATAAAGGACATTTCTTCAGTAATCGGCACTGTCTTCGTCACACGGGAAGACTTAAAGTAATCCTTACATTTATTAAAAGTTACTTTGATGAGCCAAGCTTTTAAATGATCTTCATGATCAAAGGGCTTTCTCTGTTTCATAAGAGTCATAAAAACGTCTTGAACAATGTCCTCTGCCTCAGACATATTTTTTGTCTGATGCACAGCAATTCGGATTAAGGTGTCACTATATGTTTGAACAATCTCTTGAACACATAAGCCCGCAAACTTTTTCATATTTCCTATCGAGCCCCCTTCTTTTCATAATACGATTCATCTTTTAAAATTCGTGCAGTGGATTATACTTTTATTATCATGGATGATTGGAGGCTGTCCTAAATGAAAAAGAAGAGTAAACTAATTCCCTCCTTAAGATCACATGTATTTTTTATGAAGTTGTAACCACTGACTTCATAAGAATTGTATGATAACTATCAAAAAGACCGACAAAATGCTTGTTCTAACAGTTATACTGAATATTAATTTATAATGATATGACAAGAGTTGGAATGATTATTAACAGGAGAATGATAGATGAAAATAGTAATTGCAGAAAAACCAGACCAAGCTGCCAAGTTAGCTGCTCCCTTTTCTTTTACTAAAAAGACAGGATATTTTGAAGTCAAAGCCAACTCATATTTCCCAAATGGAGCAATTATCACATGGGCAATTGGGCATCTATGTGAATTAAAAACACCCGAAGAATATGATTCTACATGGAAAAAGTGGAAGTTGGAAACATTACCCATTATCCCCGATCGATTTGAATATAAAGTCTCTAAATCTAAGTATAAACAATTTACTATCATCAAAAATCTAGTTAAAAGAGCAGACATTCAGGAAATTATTATCGGTGGAGATGCGGGTCGTGAAGGGGAATTAATTATTCGTACCATTTTGAGGGTATGCGGTGTAAACAAACCGATGAAGCGATTATGGATATCATCCTTAACCGAAAACTCGGTAAAAAATGGCTTCTCTAATTTACTACCTGAAGCACAAACGAAGGATATTTATTACGAAGCTTTAAGTCGTTCCTGTGCAGATTGGCTAATTGGTATTAATACGTCGAGATTATATACGGTCCTACTTAAGAAAAACGGTGTCAAAGATGTCTTTTCCATTGGCAGAGTACAAACCCCAACCCTTGCATTAATTGTTCATAGAGAACATGAAATCGCGAATTTTAAATCAGAGCCTTTTTGGGAAGTCGAAGCAGTCTTTCATTTTGCAGGTAAGATGCTAAAAGCAAAATGGCACAAAAATAATATGTCAAGAGTATTGGAAGAAAAACAAGCGATAGCCATCGCTAATTTCTGTCTACATAAAAATGTAGACATCACAAAAATAATTAAAGAGACAAAGGAATACGCACCGCCTCTTTTATTTAATTTGTCAGGGTTACAGGCTACAGCAAATAAGGCTTATAAGTTTTCACCACAAAAAACTCTTGATATTTTACAAAAGCTTTATGTAAAAGGTTTAGTTTCATACCCAAGATCTGATTCACAGTTTTTAACAAGCGAAGAAGCCAAAACACTACCAACTATATTAAACAATTTGAGCAAAATGGATAAATATAAAAACCTTCTGCCTCCCCCAATAAACTCCATTATGCATAACAAAAGATATGTAAATGAGAAAAAGGTTACGGACCACCATGCAATCATTGTGACAGAACAGATGCCTAATCTTAGTAAGCTAAGCATGGAAGAAGAGAAGATTTACGATTTAGTAGCTAGACAAGTCATTGCAGCACATTATAACCATGCCATTTTTGCTTACACCACCATTCATTCGCTTGTCGATAAACGAGCAGAGTTCATATCGAAGGGGAAGGAGCAAATCGAGGAGGGCTGGCGTAAAGTCATTTATCCAACTAAAGATAGTTCATCTCAAGAAGAGGAAGAAATGCTTCCCCTGCTTCATGAAAATGAGCTAGGAACTGTGGCTCAAGCTAGCGTTAAACAAGGGGCAACACAGCCACCTAATAGATATTCAGAAGGTCATTTAATTACATTGATGAAAACAGCTGGTAAACATCTTGATGATGCGGAATTAGAAAAGGTTTTGTCTAAAACAGAAGGTTTAGGGACTGAAGCAACACGAGCGGGTATTATTGGTACACTCAAAGATCGACAGTACATTGAAATAAAGAAAAATCAAGTATTTGCTACGTCTAAAGGTATGCTATTAATTGAAGCGCTCGGTGAAAACAGCCTATTAACATCACCCTCCATGACGGCAAAATGGGAGCAGCGACTAGCTGAAATTGGTGAAGGACATGCTTCTCCCCAAGCATTTATGGAGCAAGTAAAAAAGCTTACCTACAAATTGATTACCGATGCACATGAACGCGAAAAAGCATGGACATTCGATCAAAAGGAAGTCGAAAAAATCAGTGCCAATAATCCTTATCAAAAGAAATATAAAAAAGAAAAAACCGTTGTCGGAAAATGTATTCTTTGTAATGGCTCTATTATAGATCATGGAACTTTTTACGGTTGTTCAAACTATAAAGCTGCAAACTGTAAATTTTCTGTGTCCAAGAAAATTCTTAGTAAAACCATTTCACAGACGAATGTAAGAAAGCTACTAGCCACTGGTGAAACAGACATGATAAAAGGGTTTAAGAAGGGACAAAAAACCTTCAATGCGCATCTTATTTGGGATAAACAAGAACAAAGCGTACATTTTAAATTTCCTCAATAATAGAGCATTTAGGCGGGAAGGCACTTCAAAGGGCGATATATTTATATCGCCCTTTCTTTCCCACTACCTCAAAAGAAATATGTTAAAGCATTGCTTCCAGAGGTTATTAGCGCTAATAAACCTGCAAGCATCATCCATAGCGCATATCGGTTTTCTTCCTGTTTTCTCTTGCCTATCCAAAATAAAATGAAGCTGATGATTAATAAAACACCCCCTATTATTGCACCTGTAATAATCCCAATCATCATGCCCATTTCCTATTGCCTCCTTATCTTCTCATCAAACTATTTGTTTTAATCTAGTTTCATTGTATCTATCAGTCATCACTTTTTTCTTACTCATTCCTTACATATTCATTAAGTTATAAACACTTCTATCCGCCACCAAACTAAAAACACCTTAATAGTTACACTATCAAGGTGTGGTTCGTCAATTGACTAGCTAATGTAAATACCTGATCCATGCGCTCATCCTCTTCTACCCTTCAAAAAAAGAACATACATATCGATATGTATGTCCCTTTCCCTCTTATTTCAAATACGTATTTAATACTTGGTCCATATGTGCATTGAGCTTATTAAGATCAACTGCTGATACTGGCTGATTCACAAGCTGATATTTTTCTTTCAGCTGAATGATTCTACGGACACTGTCATTAATTTGCTGCTCTGTGATTTCCCCGTTCTTTACGGCTGCCTTCAATGCATCTATGGCCGCTGTGACATTGGCGAATTCATGGGCAATTAAAATAATATCATTACCCGCCTTCACAGAATCTACAGCAGCTTGCCCAATATTAAAATGATTCGTAATGGCCTTCATCGTCATATCGTCAGTCATTACAACCCCATCAAAGCCAAGCTGATTTCTTAAAATCCCAGTAATAATTTCCTTTGACATCGATGAAGGGTATTGTTGATCGATTTTAGGTAATAAAATATGACCGACCATAACCACATCAACGCCTTTATCAATCGCCGCTTTAAATGGAATAAGTTCTAGCTTAGTTAAATCGTCTAGACTTTTCGACACTTTGGGTAGCTCTAAGTGAGAATCTACTGATGTATCACCATGACCAGGGAAATGCTTAATGACTGGAATTACCTGCTGACTTTCTAACCCCTGCATAGTCTGAATTCCTAATTGACTAACGATATCAGGCTTATTAGAGAACGAACGATCACCAATAATCGGGTTGTTCGGATTGCTGTTCACATCCATTACAGGGGCGAAGTCTAGATTGAAGCCAAATGCCTTTAATTGTTCCCCTAATAATTGACCAATCTCATAGGAGAATTGTGCTTGATTGATTTGCCCAATCTTTTGGTTCGTTGGGAAATTTTTTAACGGCCCTGGTAATCTGACTACTTTGCCCCCTTCTTGGTCAGTTCCCAAAAATAATGGTAGTCGATTAGTCCCGTTCGCTGCCATTAGATCATTCATCAGTGAGACTGTTTGCTGTGGTGTTTCAAGATTATTGGCATAAAGAATCAATCCTCCAACCTTGTAATCACGAATTAAACTCGTTGTCTCTTGCTGAAGTGATGTGCCCGAAACACCGGCAAACATCATTTGACCCAGCTTTTCATCCAATGTCATCTGGTTGATTGTCTCTGCTATATCATCCGTTATTGCTGTATAGACAGAGATGTGATGAACAGCAGGATTGGCATCACCGTCAGTCGGCTTTGGCAAAATCCACTTTAGTTGATAGTGGTCGTTAACCTGATACACTAAAATAATTTGATTGGTCTTTGTGTCCTGATAATAGCGGACCTCATCAGGCTCGCCCAATTTATTTTTAATATCTGCTAAATGAATATTCCTTATATCTGCTTTAAATGAACGGATATCGAAAGCTTTTGTACTTTGAAAGCCAATCGTTATCTCTTGTTGAAGAAAATCCTCGTATTGTCCATTAGCGGACTCCGTTACTTGCTGAGGGTCCCCCCATTGCTGATGAACCGTACGGCTATCTGACTCCCCTGCGACAAATGGCACATCAGGTACTTTTCCTTCTCCTGCTAGGTTGACAATATCCTGAATGACTACGTCAAGATTTCCGGTATCGCCGCCCTCAGTTGCATAATCGCTATGCTCCTGGACTGGGGGTGACTCCGAATTTCTAGTCGTTTGTGTGGCTGGTCGCATCTTCATACCGATAAAAAAGAGCAAACCCATTAAAACCAGCACAAGAAATAGGAGCAAGCCACGTCTTCTTTTATGCATGAAAAAACCTCCTCAATCCAACCCTAAGAATCATAAATCATTCTACCAGCTAACGTTATCATATCTAATGAATGAATACAAAGCATGTGAAATCAACAGAAACGATTCACTCTTTAGAAAATATTATCGTAAGCTAGCAAAAATACGAAGGAAAATGTTAAAATATTCTCATAAAGGGGGAGGCAAGGTATGGGAAAATTGAGTAAAAGGAATATATTGTGGATTGTACCAATCGGCATTTTAGGGGTATTTTGGTACTTCTATGGTCCACAAAAGGATATTACTGACAATGAATATATTACATATGTAAAAAACTATACTTATGAAAATAGTACAAAAACTTTAGAAAATGGCTTTGCTGCTGCCTGCGAAAATCCCTATTGGGTTTATTTTGAAACACAAAAAAGACAGGATGTAGTCGAGTTCAAAGGAGATTGCTCCGTTAATAATAAGGTTGCAAAGGTCAATGTGCAATTCCTTGTTGACAATGATAGGACAAATGTTCAATCAGGTGCAATGTTAGTGGATAGTAAAATGCAGGATGAATCGGATCGCGATCAGTTTTTGCTAGCATTAGTTAAATAATTAACATCCCCCCTCATCATTAAAACAGTGAGGGGGATTTCTGTTATTTCCTCATCTTGATTTTTAATTGCCAACATTGAATTATTCTGAATGATTACGAAAGATAAATAGATCATCAGGATTCCAAACATGCAAGTCGTCAGCAAGATATCCACGTAGCCAAAGTACTCCATCTATTTTTCTAATGTAAAATCCTTTAGGAAAATCCTCCTCATCACTTACGATTTCTGAGGCAATTGTGATGGACCCAGAAGGCGCTCGATTTTGTTGTTGAGGATTCCCTGATTTACTTTCAGGTTGGTCTAAATATGCAAGTCTTACGTAAGGTCCGACCTCAAGAGGACATAAATCCAAGCCAAGTTTGTTTGCTTGTTCAATAAGCTGAGGCATCGTGGCTCCATCAGGAAAACCAAGATTTCTAACAGCAAGTTCAACAATTTTTAGGCTATACTTTCTTTCAGAAGTAATAAATTTATCATCAGATAATAATTTCTCTCCGTAATGATTCATCGAGATAGAATGCTCTTGTAACTTTTGAATTAGCTGCCATTTCGTTAGTCCACCAACCTCTATTGACTTAGCAATAACAGGGCAATCAGGATAAATTTTCAATTGTATCACTCCTTATTAATAAGCACCACATTATACATTTAATGAAAATAACGACATTCAAATCTTTTTCCTCTGCCGTTCGCTTACGTACATTTGTTCACGGTATCTTTCACATATAGTCTAAGAATACGGCTCCTGTCATGATTAAAAGCACAATTCTTGTTGCAGAATTGCGCCTAATTGTTAAGAATTGTTATTCCATCAATCTACCTAGTGGCTACTTCTTTTTTTAATAAAGAATAGATAAACGTATCATATGCTTTTTCATTTTGCACCATATAGTCTCTTAGAATTCCCTCTTGCTGAAAACCTAGCTTCAGCAGTAACTGATTGGATGCTTCATTTTCTATATACACAACAGCCCCAATCCGCTGTAAATTCATGTGTTCAAAGCCATAGGCGATTACTTGCTGAATGGCTTCTTTTATATATCCCTGTCGCCAGTAATCTGGATGGATTTCATAGCCGATTTCCGCTCGTTTGTGTGGAGCAGACCATAAATGATAACCAATCGTACCCATGACTTCGCCAGTTTCTTTACGCTCAATACCCCACCGTATGCCTCTCTTTTCCTCATAGTTTTTGTCAAAAAGCTTGATTAACTGTTCAGCCTGCTGTTTTTCAATAAAAGGTTCCTGCCCATAATAGCGTGTTACCTCCACATTGGAAAGGCAATGAAAAATGGCAGGTACATCAGCCTGCGTCAGTTTTCTTAATTTTAGTCGATCTGTTTCTAACTTTAGAAACATCCTTCTTCCCCCCTTCGCCACTTCTATATCCTTTAATCTCAAGCATAAAGGCGACTTCTCATACACCATGATCGATACATACTATCACCTATTACAAAAAAATATATTTATTCCATCTTATGAAATTCCCATTTTTTGCACAAGTCATTTCTCTTAAATTTTAATAGAAATAACAAATATTACTATATAAAATTTATAAAATAGCTTATAATAGAAAGCTGACTATGCACTCCTACATTAAGCATATAAAGGTGATTTCAACATGCTATCTTATGAACGTATTCTAATAATGGTCCCGCCGGTTCCCTAGCTACGCTTTCTACTTGTCACTAACAGAGTAGAATTTGCTTGTAGGAGGGCAATATGTTGAAAAAACAGGCTGTACCATCTTTATTGTTAATGATTGTTCTTGTGGCGTTCCCACAAATTAGTGAAACCATTTATACACCATCTCTACCGGACATTGCAGATGCACTTGGTGTATCCAATAGTTCTGTCCAATTAACCTTAAGCATCTATTTTATTGGATTTGCATTCGGTGTTTTTAGCTGGGGATGGATTTCTGATTTTATTGGCCGAAGACCTGCCATGTTAGGCGGTTTAGTTTTTTATGGAATCGGGAGCGCATTATGTTTTTTTGCGGACACAATCTCCTTTCTCATTGTAAGTCGTTTTATTCAAGCATTCGGTGCTGCTACTGGCTCTATTATTACGCAAACCATTTTGCGAGAAAGTGTAGCCGGTCATAAACGACATGCAATGTTTGCACAAATTTCCGCAGTCATTGCGTTTACTCCTGCGGTAGGACCATTGATTGGGGGCTGGGTGGATCAAGCACTTGGCTTCCGGGCAGTATTTTTTGTCCTAGTGGTCATGAGTATATGGTTGTTCAGCTATGCCTTTGTTAGGTTACCTGAAACGACGCAACCAACTGCTAGGCAAAGAATAGCGATTTGGCCTGTCGTCAAACGCATTTTCGCTTCCCCGACCGTTCTTGTCTACGGTTTGGTCATTGGGGGCATTAACGGTGTACTATTTAGCTATTATGCGGAGGCACCTTTTATTTTCATTGATTACTTTCAGATGACGCCGGGTCTCTATGGTTTTCTTGGCATCATCGTAGCATTGGCCTCGATTATAGGGGCTATGATTTCTAAGCGACTTATCACCACACGTTTACCTCAACAAATTATTCATATAGGTTGTTCGGTGATGTTGATAGGGACTTTCCTCTTAATAATTGTCTGTACTTTGCCATTGCCTACAAGTATGCTAGCCATAGGCATTATGGGTACAGTTTTTATCTTGCTGTTAGGCTCGGGCATTGCTCTTCCTAACTGTTTAAGTCTAGCATTAGTAAACTTTCAGGACGTCATTGGAACAGCAGGCGCCATCTTTAGTCTCGGCTATTACTTGCTTGTCAGTGTGATCACATATGGTATGAGTTTGCTTCACAATGAATCCTTGCTGACGATGCCACTTTATTTCTTGGGATTAACGACCATGATGTGGTTAAGTGCAAAAAAATATATTCGATAATGGATGTTAGCGGGCATCTTATCTACTAAAACAAAAATGCCACCCTGTTTTACAGGGTGGCTTCTTTTTTATTGAAAATAGTGATCCACAACTTCTTGTGCGGATTGAAACACCTTATTGCTTTGAGTCTTATAAAGGAATTTTGGATTCATACAGGCTTTCTCAAGACTTTTGGCTTGCTTTAACTTATCTGTCATTTGCTCAATAATATCCGTATAGCCGTCAAGCTGATTCGAGATTTTAGGTAGCATAATAGGTGAGATATCTAACACAATTGATACCTGATCCTCTGCGTAGCTATTTAAATTAATAAAAAAGCATTGTTCCAGATGCTTAGAATGTTTATCGATATTAATGACCGCCTTTTGAAAATGGGCGATGAGGCCTGTGGAAGTTTTCGTAATGTTAAAGCCTTGCTCTGTTAGATGTTGTTCAACGAGCTGTAAAAAATGATCAACCTCAGCATCTAGTTTTGGCGTGACCGTTGATTGGATTAAATCATCACAATTTTGATAAATTGTATCAATCTCAGTCTGTTTTTCAACAAGTATTTTAAAATTGGACATTGAATACACGCTTCATCTCCCCTTTTTATTAAGGTAGACATTCATGTAACGTTTTAGTCATAGACATAAAAAATTAACCAAGCTAGGGAGGTTCCTATGATAAGAAATTCTGTCAAAGCCATCATCCTCGTTGATGGTGAAATCTTGCTGATCAAAAATAAAATTTCGGAGGAACATTTTTATCTTTGTCCTGGAGGTGGACAAGAGCATGGTGAAACATTTCATGCGACTCTCCAACGAGAATGCCTTGAAGAAATAGGCGCATCTGTGCATATTGGAGAGCTTCTTTTTATCCGCGAATATATTGGGAAAAATCATGAGCATGCTGCCTTTGACGCGGATGTTCATCATGTAGAATATTATTTTCTATGTCAGCTCCATGAGCAATTGCCCCAACCCACTAATCCAGATAGTCACCAAATTGGGACAGAATGGGTCTCAGTGGCAAGGCTCCACGAGTTCCCACTATATCCCAAATTATTAATTCCACAGCTTCAGCGATATGAGCAAGGGCTACAAACCACTATTTATTTAGGTGACATCAATTAGAAAAGGCTGCCTATTTTTAGAGACAGCCTTCTTTAGCATTAAATGTTTTGACCATTGTATAGTAGCTACTGCCAGGCGGATAATCTTTTATTTCCCCCACTACTTGATAGCCTCTTTCCTCATAAAACGTACGAGCTTGGAACGAATAGGTTGTAAGCAAAGCCTTCTTAGCACCCATTTCCTGTGCGGCTATTTCTACCTGTGCTAGCAGCTTACTGCCCAAGCCTTTTCCCCGATACGCTTCTTGAAACCAACATTTATGTATTTCCAGCCATCCCCAATAAACTTCAGCGGTCAAACCACCGACCCATTGCTGTTGTTGATCCGTTACGATCAAATGGAGAGGACGAACCGCTCCCTTCTGTCTACTTTCCCGATGATATGGAGAATGCTCATTATTAAAGCTACGAATTTTATCATGTGAAAAATTCGTAAAATCATCGTACGGTTCTTATAAAATAGAAATATGCGTATCGATATGAAGTTTCTCCTAATCCTGATAACGTTTCAATAGTTTATCCTGATGCGCGACAAAAATTTCCTCAAGTGGTATATCATATTGATTGGCAATGACAATAATATTCCCTATTACATCGCCTAGCTCCTCAATGAGCTCTTGCTTATTTTCCTCATAGGTTGGTGTAATTTCATCTGGTCGATCTCGGCCAATTTCTAATGCTCGTATTGCTCTAGCTACCTCACCAGTTTCTTCAGCTAAAAAGCCAATTCGTGTAAATATGTTAAGCTCTGACCACCCGCGGCTTTCATAGTAGTCCTTTACCCAATGTTGAAACTCATTTAACTCCATTTTCGTTCCCCCTCCATTTCTTTCCTATTCAAATTAAATTATACTATAAAAGAATCTCATCAGATATGGAGGAGTCAACAATGAAAAGTATCGCAGTATTTTGCGGATCTAGTATCGGCGCTTTAGACGCCTATCGTGAAGGTGCAATTCAGCTAGGGAAAGAGTTAGCCAAACGTCAAATTACCCTTATTTATGGTGGGGCAAGCGTCGGCATTATGGCAACAGTGGCCAATACCGTGCTACAGGAAGGTGGAAAGGTTATTGGTGTGATTCCTACCTTGTTAGAGGAGCGTGAAATTGCTCATCAGCAGTTAACAGAGCTGATTGTTGTCAACACCATGCATGAACGCAAAAGTAAAATGATGGAACTAGCAGATGGCTTTATCGCCCTGCCTGGTGGTCCTGGTACACTAGAGGAATTTTTTGAAGTGTTTACTTGGAATCAAATCGGCCTCATTCAAAAACCTTGCGCCATTTTCAATATTGAACAATATTTCGATTTATTAATCTCATTTTTTGATCATATGCAACAGGAACAATTTTTAAAGGCCCAATATCGGGAAGCCTTAATTGTTGAGGCAGAAGCTACAGCGCTTTTAGATCAATGTCAAAATTTTGTTCCTCCCGCTATAAAAACCTACGAGCTAAGCAAATAATCAGGTGGTAAGGGTAGTCATCCTTTTATTCGACTATGCTTACCACCCTTTTTTTATCTCGTCGCATCTCGCTTTTTCACCACGAATACAGCTACCAATACCATAATGAGCTTCACCACCATGATGATTACATATACACTAAATGATAGTATGGTCGGTAATAAAACAAGCCACCATGACCAAGTAATAATATCCGTTACCTTTAATAGGACAAAAACAATAGTCAATACTTCTGCAATGCCCATCTGTTCACCACCTTTGTATGTATGTTCACTATGTAGTAACTATATTCCTCAGTATAGGGGATGATAAAGATATTTCATGTAACAGGAGGAAGTACCATGTATCCTTTAGTTTGTACTTTTAAAAAAAGTTGTGTAGGCTCAATCAGAATTTGCATTTCCAGCCAAGCATAATCTGAAAGATAATGAATTTTTAACAGACAAACCATTAGCAACCATAACGAAGAGAAGATTTCTCATCATCATAGTTTGTCACTTTCACAGTCATGATCCACGTTCAAAAAAATAATATGAATAATGCGCTACATGTAATGGCACATTACTTATAGGAGGTGGACAAATTATGTCTAGAATTATTGGGGTTGAAGAGTCTTTATCCAATATTGAAGATGCTTTAAAAGCGAAAGGCTATGAAGTCATCCAGCTTCGAAATGAAGAGGATGCTAAAAAATGTGATGCCTGCATCATTACTGGTCAGGACCGAGACGTCATGGGGATTAGTGATCCAATTATAAAGGGTCCTGTCATTGATGCGAATGGGCTTTCAGCTAACGATGTCGTTCAGCGTGTCGAAAAATATTTCCATTAATGATGAAGTGCTGTCGCGTAAACATGGCGAGCAGCACTTTCTTATTTGGTTTTTTCCTTACATACTTATAATCTCTACTTATAATACACCTATTAGTTGTACAAAATAAATAATAGGAACTTTAAAAAGTAGGGAGACATATGAGCCAAAAAAATATACTGCTTGTTATTTTAATGCTTACGACCACACTACTCATGTCAGGCTGTTGGGATGTAACAGAACCCCAACGGATGTATTATGTGCAAGGTGTTGGTGTTGATTATAAGGATAATGAATATATAGCGTACATCCAACTTATGAACTTCGCCAACGTAGCAAAAACTGAACAATCGAACCCACAAGCGGCACCAACTGAAGTCGGTAAAGCTACAGGAAAAACTATCGAAGAAGCCATTTATAAATTGTATCGTTCAATGGACCAAGAAGTTTTTTGGGGACATATGACCTTTCTCCTTTTCTCGGAAAAAGCAATGGAAAGTGAACATGCCATTCCCATAATCGACACTTTTTTACGCTTTCGAGAAACAAGATATCATATTTGGGTCTATTGTACACAAGACCCAATCGATGAAGTATTATTAGTAGCCCCTATTCTTGAAAAATCGCCGACTGCTACCAAATTGAGTAATCCTAAAAATACTTCGAAACAAGAGTCGTTTATAGAGCCTGTTAACTTGAGACAGCTAGTTATTGGCTTGAATGAGCCGAATCATGAAATGAAAGTCCCATTCATTTCTATCAATCAAAACTGGGAAACGGAAAAGGAATCCCAAACTGAAACCGCTTTTGCAGGTGTTGGCATTCTTTCAAAGAACGGTTTCAAAGGCTTTATTAAAGGCAATACAGCTCGAGGAATTGAATGGATGAATGATGCAACGAAGCAAGGGGAAATTACGGTAAAATTAGACAATAGCGAGGAGCGGGACTACTTAACTGTTGATATTAAAAAATTAGATGTCAAGGTCAAACCGATTGTGCGAAACAATCAAGTGAAATTTGAAGTGTATTTAAAATTTAACACCATTTTGAATGGCTTTAAAGGGAAAGTGACACCGAGTCAGGTCAGGAAAAAGGTGGAGAAAGAAGTCAAAAAGGAAATTATGGCTACTTTTGAGGAAGGCTTAAATTTGGATGCAGACGTCTTTCGTTTGTCAGAATATCTCTATCGTGACAATGTGAAGGTATGGAAAAAAATACAGAAGGATGGCAAAATCCCTTTAACCAAGGAATCCATCAGTAAAATCGATATTCATATCAACAAAGTAAGCCCTGGGCGAAAATCGTTTGAAGAAACTCTTACCGAATAACAATAATAGACCACCCAATAATTGGAGTGGTCTCTTGTTTATGATAGCACTTGATGAAGCTGATCCAGGACCGCTCCTCTACTTATGCCCCCGTGATAGCAAACAACCGTCTCAATTTCGAGGTCTAGGTATTTTTTTAAAGACTCCTGAGCTTCCGCCAAATCTAATACGGATGGCTCATGGATACCCACAATATGGCCATCAACACTGTATAGCGAGTCTCCGGCAATTAACGTTTTGCTTTGTGTCAAATAAAGGCTAATATGTCCCGGCGTATGCCCAGGTGTATGGATGATTTGAATACCTCCACAAAACGGCAGTTCCTCACCATCACTTAAAGTCTTATCCACTCGCCCCTTAGGAGGATTCTCTAAATGTGCATCTTTTAATAAGGGTAGTTCCCCTTGAATATAAGGTTGCTCTAGTGCATGCGCGTATATTCGTATTTCCTGTGCACATGTATCTATTAAATCCGGCAGGCAACCAATATGATCCACATCCTGATGCGTGAGAATGACCGCCCTTAGCTGGTTCAATGAAACACCAACCTGTGCCATAGCCTCTCGCAATTCTTCCATTTGTCCAGGAAAACCTGCGTCTATTAAAACAGCCATATCTTGATCCCACAAAAGCGTAGGATGAATCATGAATCCTTGATAATTCAGTTCCAGTACCTTTACGCCTTTCGATATTTCTATAGCATTCGCCCCCCTTTGCCAAACATGAAGAGATAATGTGATCCTCTATTTAGTTTCTGCTTTCAGACTAAAATTTCCTGCCAACCCCATCATGGACTTTAAAATTTTGTAGTCTGTATGTGATTATTTTTTCTCGTTCTCTTAGCATCTATATAAACGAACAGAGCAACAAGTAGAAAGCTTAGACTAACAAGACGGAAAATCATCTCTACACTCATCCATTCAGCTAAAAGCCCTAATAGAAAGGCACTAATGCCAACTCCACTATCAAAACTAGAAAGAAATGTTGCATTAGCCGCACCACTTTTTGCCTCACTGACTTTTTGAACAGTCCATGTTTGTAAACAAGGCATAACTGTTCCATAGCCTGCTCCGAACAGGATGGCTGCGATAATAAGCAACCAACTATTAGTCGCGTAAGACAACACTATCAATGATAAAAACCCTACTACTGCTGACACAATGATAATAGACCATGGCCCCGTTTTATCAAACCATTTTCCTGTAAAGGGACGTAGTAAGGTGGAAACAATTGCATTGATAAGGAAAAATAAAAAAATATGATCTAATCCTCTTTGTTCGCCGTATAGCACTAGGAAGGTAATAATTGCACCAAAGCCAAGCGTCGTCATAACAGTCAATAATGCTTGAAACCATACTTCTTTCTCAAAAATTGCTTCCATAAATTGAAATGGCTGTTTCTCATGCTTAACCGGTTCAGCCGAATAAACAAATTGAAGTGCTATCACTGCCAAAAGGCAAAGCATGCAAGAAGAATAGATTAATATACTGAAAGAAAAAGAATGATAGAGTAGAATGCCTAAGCTAGGGGCAATAATAGCTCCTACGGTTGTCGAAATAGAAAAATAGCCTATCCCTTCACCTAATCTAGTTTTAGGAATTAAATCCACCGCCATTGTACTATTTGCAGTAGTCGACACTCCCCATGTGGCTCCATGGAAAAACCGTAACAGTAGAATGAGCCAAATCGTGTTCATAAAGGGATAAATGATTGTAATAATCATTAGCGTTATGCCTGCCCCCATAGCTAAACCTTTTCTATTGTTATCGACTAAATAATAGCCTACAAAAGGTCGAATGATAATAGCGCCTATTGTAAATACTGTAGTCACTAACCCTACCTGAAAGGGAGAAGCATGTAAGCTCATCAAATAGGCAGGTAGAATAGGTAGTAACATTTCAAATCCTATAAAAGTTAAAAAGTTACTCATAAATAATAAAAGAAATGCTGAAGTAAAAATAGTTTGTTTATTCATTTTAAAATTCCTCGCTTCTAATTAATCTTTTAAATTAGAAGCGCTTGGCACACTGAAACATTCCTAAATTGCCTTAACTTTTTCAGCAATAGTCTCACCCTTTCAAAAATTTTTTGGTCAATTATTTTTTCAAAAACGCAAAAAGACGCCAGAAAACCGGCGTCAGGAAATGCATAGAGTATTTTAAAAAAACTTTATCTATTAAATACAAGGGCAAAAAGCTTCCGGTTGCTGAATTCTATATGAAGTTTCGCTAAAAAAAGACAGACTGGTCCCGTTGAATTGACATCAGCTAATTGTAAAAATGTCTTTACTTCCATTGCAGCCATTCTAAAAATAGTATCCATCACTTTTTGCCTCCTTTCGAAATATCAATACATTATAATCTAATACAAAATAATTAAAAATGCAAATTCAGTTTTCCACCATCACAATCATTTAGCGCCACTTCGTACAACCTAGGAACTTATCTGTGCACAATATACCCCACCTTACGTGGAGCCACTACGTTTTGCTTTTCAACACTTTTCATACGATCATCTGGATTTTTTTTCATAGGAGTTATCAAAAGTTCAAACATGGTTAGTTGTTTAGCCATATTCATCCCCCCTTATGATTTTTAAAAATGTACATACTATTGCCTACTTTTCTTATATATGATTCATAACTCGTTTTTATACTAGCCATTTCCTTTCAAAAGAGAGTCATACTCAAAAAAATATAGACAACTTTATCCCTAGTTCTTTCATTTAAATAAAAAAGAGCAGCCTGATTTACACATACTAATCAATCTACTAGGTCTATTCTACAAAAAAAGAATAGAGCTGCTCATTGCTCTAATAAATAAAATATAGGAAGTAAAAGGTATCCTACTAGTAAAAGGACTGGCATCAAGGAAACAATTAAAGCCACTATTTTCAACTTCCCTTTTTGGCTAAAAAGAGCGGCTAGAAATGACGCTAATATTAAGGAGATGACCACAATGTCCCCAATTTCAGAGGTTCCATTCACTACAATGGGGGTAATAAAAGCAAAAAGAATGAACAAAGAAAATAATAACAATGAAATCATACTCAAATATTTTCTAAACACCATTACTTCACCCCTTATGGTTTTTTTTTCCATTATTTCAACATAAATCATTTCATTTCTTATTCAACTAAACCGCTCAGAAGCTAAATAAAAAAGAGCTGCACATGCAACTCCTAAGCTACTACCTACACTTCAACTGTTTTAACAACACTTTTTTATAAAATTCGTGCAGTCTTCCCGTCGATAATTTTAACATGTATATACGACGAACCTCCACCTTGAATAAAATGGTTTGGCACTTCAGATACATCAAGGAATTCCTTTATATGAATGGACTTTTTACGGTTAGGCTCAATCGTCACAAAATAAGGACCAGCTACATTCATGAGCGACTCCATACGCTGTCCTTTTTCCGTTAAATGATCATCTAAAAACTCTAGCTCAAATGACACCGCTTCATTACTTCGATTTTGTAATTCAAGATGACATTCCCCCTGTAATATATGTTGGCTAACTACATCAAATTGGCATTCGCCATTCTCTGTATAGGAAATCGCCATGATGCCGCTAGCGAAAGTCTCTTGATAGATGGTTATCAGAAGTAAAGGGAAAAAGGTAAAGGTGATTAGCACTACACCAATCGAAAGCAGATGGAATTTTTTTATACCTTTGACCAATAAAATCACAGCAAGGATAAAGAGAACTGAACCAAGTATACCAAGCAACACATAGCCCTCATCTTTGAGGATAGGAAACGACATAAAAGAAATTCGAGCATTCAGCATTTGATAATTAGGAAATGGGAAAAATAAACACATACAAATTCCTAAAAGGATAATGGCAGTAACAAGCGCCTTTTTATTTCTTATCATTTTCCCCCTCCTCTTGTACAAATGAAAATAGGCGATGCTCCATTTCTACTTTTGCGCACATAATTCTCTAAAATTACATCCTCGACAATGCCATTTTTCTTGTGTTTGTTCAAAATCCACAAGGTCTACAGGCTCGTTGGAAAAAATATCGGCTTGATAGTTAACTATAACTTTCATAAAGTTTCAGTGTAAATCAAAAGCTCTATTTAATAACGATTTTCAATCATTGTCTCGGCTGGATAGCTGTTTCTTCAACGCGCTCCCCCTTCGTAACAATATGGGGTTGAATAGTATCGTGGATAATTTGTGGTGTGATGAGTGGTGTTTGAAGTATTTCTCGTTTATCTGCTGTTTGGTAGATGGCTCTACCTTTTATCATTGGTAATGCCTCTGCTCCCTCTGCATCCAGTACAACACGTGAAGCAACTGCCGACTGCACTCTGAAGCACAGTTTTGCATCAGCATTTTGCTTAACCTGCCTTGGTATAACATCACCTACTGGATACTGTGTGGCTACAACCAAACGGAATCCAAGTCCAGCACCTAGCCTTGCTATTTGCGACATAAGCGTCTGGCACTCTAACTTTAAGCGTTTCTCTTCCTTTGTGACTGCTTCTACTGCATTCAGTTCTCCTACCTCGTCAATGACTACAAAGTAACGTTCTTTTATTTCTGTCTGTTGTACGTTTTTCTTACCTAGTCGCTTTACATCACGTTGTATTTCACGCATCTTGTCATATGCCATCTGTAGAGTGTCATGGGCCTCATATGGTTCGTATGCAATCGAAATCGTTTGTTTCATATTTTCATAGTCGCACAGTTCCACTCCACCTTTTAAGTCGATTAAATAGAAGTTAACAGACGATGGTTCACTATGAACTAGCGATGTAATAATCGAATTGATGAAGTTACTTTTGCCGTATCGAGTCGCACCACCTAAGACGCATGCGGCACCAATTCAAAGTCATGATACTTAAACTCATTCTTTGCCCTAGTAACGCCTACAGGCCGCCAACCTTTACCTAGCGTGAATGGCACTTCCTTCGCTAATGGCTTATCGTACACACATACAATTAATAAACCATCATAAGATAGTTCAATTTCCTTCTGCTCTATAAGCTTTGCCTTCCACAATTGTTGTAGCTGCAGAAGAAGGTCTTTGTTTAAATCCAGTTGTCTTAAATCATTAAAGGTAATATGCTTTCTACGATTATTCAGACCATCCTCAAAGACATGCTGCTTGGCTTCATAATCAGTGAACGAACGTCCAAGAGGGATCCTGAATTTGTATTCCCATCCCCATTCATACTGTTTTTTCTTAACAAGCTGAGTGGTCAAAGTATCCTTGCCATCTCGAACGTTTAAACCAGCGAGCGACATTATCCTCTGGAGCTTCCCACTATCATTAGAGGACATTCCCCTACTCTTTGAGAAAGCTTTTAATGCAATTCCACCCATTCACGAAGTTGTTAAAATTTCAAAAAGCACATTTTCATCCTTTCTTCATTTTATATCAGCGTCAAGGTTCTCTTACGTAGTAAGAGTTACTTGTATCGGGCATCCTTAAATACCAGTTCAAACCATTGGTAAAACTGAATTTCATATATGCTCACTTCAATACCAGGGTGGCATTCAATCAGGCACAGTATCGGGTATGCAAGTGGGTATATATGAAAATTCTGGTCAGTTAAACTTCAAGTACTGTCAAATTGTCAGTGGTAGAAAATCAATTTGTAGGTACCTGCAATTTGCAAGTATCTTCAAATGCCTAAGGTACCCCTTTTCCATGGGTACCCAATCACCATTCAAGCCAGTTACCGACATTCTGTCTGCTACTAATTACGACTATCACGTTCTTCTAACCCGTTATTAATTCGATTATGTTGAATAGGTTAAATCTCAGTAAATGTGGTTTATGGCCTTTGTTCCCCTACTCTTAACTTCATAGAATAGAGAAAAAAGGAGATAACCACCCTATGAATAATTGTGGATGTAATAATGAATCGTCGACATTTAGATGCGATAAGTTCGGGACATTTACGGCTAATGATGCCAAATGTATGAACGTTTCCATTCCTGCTGAAGGCTCGATAATTCCATTTTCCTCTGGTATTTCGCTATCTTTCGTTGCGGATATTTTGGGAATCCAAATTGCAAGCTTGTTAGGATTCAGTACCGCTTTTAACTTTGTACCTATTATAAGTAATACAATTAATTCAACTAACATTTTAACTGAAGCTTTCGCAGTTCCACGTGATGGTAAAATCACAGCAATTTCAGCAACATTTGCTCCACTTGATGGGGTTATTTTGAATGGACCTGTGACAATTCGAGCTCAAATTTTCCTTGCACCTGAAGGTAGTAATATTTTTACTGGAACAAGTGCCAGCGTTGATTTAACTCCACCTCTAACGGGGCCTAATCCATTTGGACAAATAACTTTTGCTACAGCTAATATCCCGCCAGTACCGGTAACTGTAGGTAATCTTTTATTAATGGTATTTTATATTTCGTCGACAACGGGAGATCCTAATGAAATTGTCGATATTGCTGGCAACGCAAGTGCAGGAATTAATATTGTTTAAAAACAATGTCTCTTTCCTCTAAAAAGGTACTGGGCGTTCTTTAGATGGAGTTTCTTCTATAGATGATGATTTATTAGGCTTCGTATTAGAACACTCTACTGCCTTGTTATAAGCCCCTACAAATACGGCTCTTAATGTACTAGTGACCGTTAGTACACCTTCTTTAATGTCCATAGCAATTTTGAATAATACATTCTTAGTTTTTACAAACTCTGGTGCACTATGAATCTGAGTAGCTAATACAACTTTGTATAATTCATCTTTCAAGTTATCAGCTAGTGGCAAGCTATTCATGAAATTAAATAGCATCACCTGATATTCATTCATCCATTCCTTACAAGCTTCTTTTTCAGCATGTGCTGATTCATATACTTCTTGTAAATTGCTTGTTTTAAAAGAAGAAAGATAAAAAGAACTAGATGGTTGGTTTTCAGATTGTGGAGGACAAACCCGTCATTACTAGCTTCACCGACTGTCTCTCGTTGGGACATGCTCGATGGGACATAAGGTAAAATGCGATAAATACTAGCCCCTTTTATACCGTTCAATTTAGTACTTGGTACTTTTTCAATGATGCCTAACCCTGTTAATTTCTTCATTGATCGATAAACTGTCTTTGTGCTTATCTCTAATGCTGCAGCAATAGTACTCGCTTTTAAGTGGCATACACCTGTGTGTTCTAAGCTGTGTGATGCAAGTTTAAATACGATTGCTCGTTCTGATTCCGTTAAGTCGTAATAGTGAACCTCCATATGGTCCTCTACACTCTCATCCATATCTGCTACTGAATCGAATGTTATGTATTGTGCTAGGTATTCGAATGCCATTTTATATTTCACTCCCTTCGTTCGTTATTCAATTTCGTAATTCGGTTTTAAATTACGATTTAATTCTTTAAATACATAATAAATTTACGAATTTCGGAATTCAAATAAAAATTGCGTAATTCAAAGAAGTATTTTATAATTAAGATACGAATAAATATAATACGGTGGTGAGTAAATGGCGAAAACAGTCAAACTAAGATTGAGAGTATTACTTGCAGAACGCGAGTGGGAACAGAAGGATCTAGCGGAACGCACTTCACTATCAGCTCGTACAATTAGCGAACTTTATAATAACAAGACTAAAAGCTACACCAAACATTCAATTGATGAACTAGTAAACGCATTTGGCATAACTGACATGAACGAATTAATGAGGATAGTAGATGATGAGGAAACAGATAACTAAATAGGTTGTCTGTTTTTTTGTATACTTTCTTTGCGTTATTTTCTAAAATGGTAATATCAAGGGAGGTTTTTATTTATGAAGAAATTATTTTATATTGGAGCATTGTAAGCGTTATTACTTACTGCATGCGGTGAGGAAGAGGCAGCGCCTAAGGAAGAGGCACCAGTTTCTGAAGAAAAAGAGGCTTCTGATAAAGTTGCTGAAACTAAAGGTCCATCACAAGTAAACCATTGCAACCTCTTTTGAATTCCCTATAAACACTACATTAATATTTTGATCTTTATCGTAAATAGCTCTAGCACGTGTATGTTTATCCATGAATTTTCTTCCATTTACAATTGCATCAGCAACTTGTTTGGAAGAAAGTTGACGTGCGTTAGCCTTAACCCGTTCCAGCATCGAAGTTATCTAGGTGTGACTTATCAATAAGTTTTTTTACACTTAGCAATGATTGGTTCCATGTTATTCACTGCCTTCTAATTGTTTTGTTAGTGTATTGATAGTTGAATCTATCCATCTATTCACAAAAATTGTTTTATCTTCACCTTTGTATTTAGAAATGCCTTCTAAAACTCCAATTAGTAAAGCGCCTATTTGATCTGCTGAAAAGACTTCAGTTAATCGTTGTATGCTTTGTTCTCTTTGATTCAAAGAAATTCACAACCTTCTAATCGTGTTGGAAGTGATTCGTCGTGCATAGCATATTGTTCACTACACTTCTCGCATTCACGTCTGATAACTTTTGAATCTAAATAGAAGTCAACGAACTCGGTTGAACCGCAGTCACATTGCCATGCGTTATCAATCTCATCCAACTCATCAGCCATTGCTCCAACATGCTTTGCGATTGCTCTTAACTTTAATTTAGATTTGTCATCGAAATTCATATCAATAGTGATTGTAGACTTTCGTTTTGACGATTGTTTCTTTAAGCCCCTGTAATACGGAAGGTTACTATCCTTCCTCTCATCATAAGGCTTAGGTAAGACAGGTCCTCCACAAATAGGACAAGACACACCATCTGAATGTCTACCTTTAAATACATGAGCCGAGTCATTCATGCATTCACAAACTTGCATTATTCATCCCTCCACAATTCATAGTCCTACTCGCAAAGTCCATTTGATACGTCCATCGGACTTAAGACATAATAAAAAGCATCCCAAAGGATGCTTAATAAAAATGATTATTCAGCTTTGAAGATTGCTCCTATGCCTTCATCAAATTGAATCGGTATTTGAATAATACCACCACTGTCACTAAATAATTTACTTGTGTTATCTCCCCATGCATATACATTGCCGCTTTTGCATAATGCGATTACAAAACGTTCACCTATAATTAAATCTGAGACTGGTTCAAAAATTGCAACCTTTCCTTTAGTAGAGAGAGATCTATTTTCTGTATCACCTAAGCCCAATTGGCCATAACTGTTATTTCCCCAAGCAAACAAATTTCCATTTTCGTCCAATTTATATAATGCTTTATTTCCTGAGAATAATTTTGCCTTAGTTGTACTACCACCTTCGGAGTCGCCACCTCCTGTTTCTCCACCTCCAGTATCATTGTCCTTTTCTGATAATGGTGAATACCCCTCGGGAAGGTATTTTAACTCTTCTCTATCAACATAAGCTGTTACTCTACTAGTGTTAGAAGAACTAACTCCTCCCCCTCCATAAATATATATTTGCTTAGTAAAAATACTCTTTAATTCTGTTGTAACTATCCCTTGACTTACACCATTAATTGAAAATTCTACTTTACCTTCATCTAAATCTACCAGCATGCCAACTATATCTGTGTCTTTTATTGGTTCACTATATTTGCGACCAGGAAGAGCTCCTCCTCCTATACTCCCATCTTTATATAACCAAAAATTATCTTTATTTGTACTATGACCACTACCGAAAGTTATTCCTTCTTGAGCAAGTCCAATTCTTGAATATGACAATTCCATCTTAAATTCAACATACCACTTCCCTGTCTGTTTAAAAGAATTTAGAATACGAATACCATTACCACCACTTACAGTCATATTCTCATTAGTTAAAGACAGATTACCTTGCGTTGGATCAAAGGTTATCTTTGGTTGTTCGACTGTTGCTGCTTTTGCCTCACTGTTGTTAAGAATATTGAAATTGAAACTCAGCAAAACAATAGTAAGTACTAAAAATGCTTTAATTATGTTTTTCATGTTTTTCCTCCTATTCCATATAGTACAATTATAACAACTCAATTAAAACTTTCATACTATTTTTATTACAATAATTACATTAATATAGTTAATTGCATAATAAAAAGCCTACACTCTTATGAATGTAGACCGACTTATGTATTTAATTAGAGTTAAATTTTATGCTTTCTTAATCTGATAGCAATATCCAACAAATTTGCTGTTTTAATAATTTGAGCTTCTTTCTTAAATAATCTTGTAGCGATACGCCCAATCATTAACGCATAAATAATTAAAAAAATTAAAATTATCCCAAAACCATTTACCCCTAATCCCTTATCACCTGGCGCAGCTAAAGCTGCAGCAACTAGAATTGCAAATAGGGTGAAAATAGCTGTTAAAGCAGAAATTCCAACAGTAGCTTCAAAGGAATTTCGTTCTCTATATTTTAATGTACTTTCTTTCATAACCTCCAATTCATCATCAGAGTATTTGTTCATATTGTGTTTAATATAATTATTTACAGTTGAATCTTCATTGATATTTTTCTTTAAATGAGATTCAAATTCTGAATAAATTTCTTTAAAGTTATAAATTTTATAATACCTTTTGTTTTGAGACATTTATTTCCTCCGAATAAAAAGCCACACCTTGTTGGATGTGACTATTTAAGAATTATTTTGCTGCAATATTAAATGTTTTGACATATCCCATGTTATAACCGTATGCACGATTTTTAACTTGATCCACAACTACTTTTTTATCTTCTATCATTTTAGATACGTCTAAAATAGCTTTTTCTAGACTTTGAGCCTCTAAATCAAAAACCTCATGAGCTTTGTTTTCATCAAAATATAAAGTAACTTTATATTCATTCGACATAGACTATCACCTCCCATCTACCTATATCATAACTGGAAAGGATTAACTGTGTAATAGGATTTTAATACATAATTAAAAGTACCCCGTTAAATAAATGCTAAATTATAATTTTTTTCTTATTACGGAATCTTTAGAATTATGATTTTATGATTTTATCAATTTTTTGTTGAATAAGATTTGCTAATGTAAAAACATTTTTATAGGTTGTATTTACTATTACATTTATTTCATCTTTATAATTATTATTTGACCTTTGAAACTCTTCTTCAGTATAGTTCTCAGGATGTGGATCATCACATGCGCGTATTATTAATAAGTAAATATCATCTTCCAGCTTATGCATTACTTCAATAAAGTCAGGAATATTCTTAATTTCGTCTTCTTCAAAATAACTCATATAAGCATTTATTCTTGGTAAATTCATTTTTACCTCATTTAATTGAACTCTAATATTATTTTCGCATGCCCTAACTTTATCTCCTGTGATGTTTGGCATACGCATATGAAATATATTATCTATTAGTACGACTTGCAATAAATTTAACATCTGCAAAATATTATCATAAGTTATTAATAACTCTTGATATTTATTTATTTTAATTTCTATAATCATTTTCTCTCTTTCTTTTTTATATTGTAAATCTAATTGTTTTGTCATTTGCATTCTAGCAATGAAGTAAGCACCGAACGCCCCTATTGCTCCTCCAAGCATGCTTAATATCCCTCCGATAATTGAAGCCTTATTAGGGCTATCTTCTCCGATTACTTGAAAAGTGATTGCAATTATTCCAAATAGAAATATTCCTACAAATATACAAAGTATAGCTTCTATAATTCTCCTCATTTTGTTCCCTCCAAATTTTACTAGGAATATCTTATCATGGTGGGATTTAAATGAATACAAGCATAATAAAAAGCCACAACTCGTATTGAGCACGACTTAGAAGAAAAAATTCATTTACATTTTAATCAACTGTTTTTTTCATCTTATACTTTACTAGAAGATACACAGGTAAAATCACTATAACTATTATTCCTAATGACAGCCCTAATAATATTAAGGGATTATCAAGTAGATATATTGTAAGTTCATCATCCCACTTTCTAAATTTTTCATTAGTCTTGGCTATATTTAAAATTAAAGAAAATGCTGCTGAGCTAATACCTAAAACCGGAATCAGAGTAATTAATCGCTGTTTACTATAACTAAATGCATCTGGTGTTGAAGGCGAACCATTCGTTAGTTTTATTTGTTCAGACAGACGTTTAGATAACCCCTCTATCTTCTCGCAAAATAAAACTTTTTGGCTGTACTCCAAAAAACTCGATTCCATTACCTCTCCGATTAATGCATGAAAAATGTAACCCACTTCTGAAACATCTTTAAACTTCACACTATGTTTTTGTGCAATACCTTTTAAAAGACTTTCTAAGATTGTTGAAGTTGGTAACTCCTCTTCACCTATAATACTTTTTATGATTCCTGAAAAATCATTTTGTACTAGTTTAATTTGACGGTTATAAGCTTTTCTTTCCATAAGAAGTTTTATTATTTCCCATGTAAAAGTAACAAATAAACCACCAATAATACTTATAAACCAACTGTTCGATATAAATTCCATTATTTATAACACCACCCAATTAAATGGTACTATAAATATAGAAATAGCACTACTTATTTCGTAATAGACCACAAAAAAAGACTACCAATTTAGTAGTCTCAATTGCTTACACGTACAAGCGAACCTGCTTATTTTGAATGTTTATGTTAGCGTATTTCCGTACGCTTTTGATAAAACTTGATAATATCAATTTACACTGTTTTTTTGCGAACTTCCCTGGTGTTAAGAAGTTCACTTTTCCAACACATGCAATTTTTCAATATACCCTTCATACATTTCATCGCCATTATTTAACTCGAAGTATATTTCAAAATCATTTGTAAAACAAGCTTGTTCAGCGAATGCTTCCATATCCTCATTTATAAGCCAGGCACTTGCATCTCTAAAGATTTTGAATAATCCTTTACTTTCTTTATAGACTACTCGTTCAGAAACTTTTTCATATGTTTCCGTATATCCATCACACCCAACCAATCCTTTCGGCTGTTTTATCAATAAGATGTTACGTTTATCACTCTGATATAAAAATGACAATTAACACATACAGTCATTTAACCAAAAAGGATAAAAATGAAGCAAGCGACCATTTCGATGATTTAAATTAATTGGTCACTTTTTGGTCACTTGCTCGATTTTTCGTCATACTTTTGCGCACATAATTCTCTAAAATTGCATCCACGACAATGCCATTTTTCTTGTGTTTGTTCAAAATCCACAAGGTCTACAGGCTCGTTGGAAAAAATATCGGCTTGATACTTTTTCATTTCTAACACACTATACTGAAATGTATGTAAAATATTTTCCATATCAATATCGGTGAAGCTATATTTTTTCCGTTTTCCCGTTAGTAAATATTCATTATAGACCTCGATTTGCTCAAGCGGCACCCGATATTTTTGCTGCACATAATAGGCATAGAGGGCTAATTGCTGACGATCATCATCTGACTCTCCCCCCGTCTTCCAGTCCACGATAACCCATTTATCTGTTAGTTCATTAAAGTAATGAAAATCCATTACCACAAACACTTGGATATCGTTGATTTTCATCGAGCGAAATTGTTCTGGTTCTCCAATTCGTAAGGAGACTCTTTGTAATGTAATTTGTTGAAATGTTTCACTTATCAAAAAATGCTCAAAGACAAGCTGGATTCGTTCTTTATAATCCTTTACTAGGTCAGAAGAAAGTTTGCCAGAATAGTATATTTCCTGCATCATATAATATTTATTTGGCTTGTGCCTCCAAGATTCAAGATGGCGAGTAGAATCTATAAATGCCGCATTCAGCTGTCCTCTAGCCCCATGAATCAGCTCCTCTAATGTGGGGGGCTGTCCGGTTTGTAAATAATCATTAATAGCCTGCTCAATAAAACGGTGAACAATTTGCCCAAATAAAATAGGCATGGGCTGCAGCTTTTTCAAACGATAAACAAGTTGATGATAAGGCTCCACATTGTAGCTCAGCCACCCGTTATGAGAAAAATAATATTCATAGCCATATTTACGGGCACAGCTTGTTAGCGTTTTATGGCGTGACAGTGACCACGAAAAGGTAGGATATGGTGTAATTTCAAACAGGACAATCACCTCCTATAACTGCTGGATAAAATCATAAACAAGCTGTACGATCAACACAATGGTTACAATACGAAGTAGGAGTTTTACTTGATTTGCTTTCACCTTTCTCGCTAAAACAATGCCTATTTGCGCACCAATCGTAGAGCCTACCATTAAAATCAATGTAAGTGGCCATTCAATTTTTCCCGTAGCAATATAGGTAATTGCTGCTCCTGAGCACATGGCGAATACACCTACCCTTGAGAGTCCAACTGCTTTAATATAAGAAATTTTCTCATGAGCATATGTATAAAGGGCTAGTGTACTACTGCCAGGCCCAAACATACCATCATAAAAACCAACCCCAAGAAGGATTGGACCATTCTTTCGATTCATCATAAAGAGTTCTTTATGGCCAAAATCAGCCCCACCCATAAAGGACATCATTAACGCAAAGCCTAGTAAAATGATGGCAATAAATGTCAATGTTTGGCTACTCATAAACGAAGCAAAAAGTCCACCCAATGTTCCACCGATTAACGATACTAATAAGACTGGCTGCATTTCTGACCATGCTAATTCTTTTCGTTTATAGATCGTATAAAAGCTCGAAAAAGCACTTACCATATTGGACACTTTATTGGCGCCAATGGCAGAATGAACTGGCACCCCCATTAACATCATCGTTGGTAAGGTGATTAAACCACCGCCACCCACTAATGTACCAATGACATTCCCAATGATTCCAATGAATAAAAATAACAAGTATTCCATCATATCCTTCTTTCTCTCTCACAAAAGCAATCATTCTATGATACAGTATAACAGATTGTAATTTTGAATGAGGATGGAAATGAGGGCAAGGATGCAAACACAACAAAAAACACCAACACCACGCTTTTGTCACCAGCTAACGGTCGTCGTGGCCATCATTTTTTTAGCTGGCTTCACAGCTACACTGATTCAATATCAAAAGCTTCCTGCAACGATTCCAGTTTTACAAAGCTTTACGAGTGACCACGCACAATTCGGACCAAAAATCGCCATATTTTATTTACCTTTTATTGCACTTATGCTATTTTTACTTTTGCACTATTTAGAGATGAAAGCAGCCTATCCTGTGATGCGTAAAAATAAACCGCCGCTGTCCCATAGTCAGCGTCAAAATGGCATCATGACATTTTGTCTCATAAAAAATAGTATTTTATTGTACTTTACGTACTCCCTTTTCAATGACCTTACGATCGCACTTGGGCACGATCGTATTTTACAGCAATGGCATGCGTATCTCTTTCTTTTCTTGCTCTGTGGTATTTTCAGTATGGGAATCGTACGAGGCATTTTATTGAATAAAAAGCATTAAAAAAGACGTATTAAAGAGTTGCTCTTTAATACGTCTTCCAAACATGAAACTACTCTATGGATTGCATAAATAAAATAAGCTGATCCTCTTGTATGCAATCGATGGCAACTTTATTACGTGACAGGTGACCACATTTTTTACATTGATGTACAATTTGATAACCTTTTTTAGATGAATAATCAATAGTAATCGGTTGCATTAACCCTTTACATGGATTGGCTCTATCACCAGGTATAATATCTAAGTGCTTAGAATATAAACAATGTGGGCAATGATTGCGGAAACTACCATTGTTTAATGGGATCACGTCCAGCCCACACTGCTCACAATGAAATGCTGTATTTTCAGTTTTTCTACTCAATTGTTCTTCCTCCAAGACGATTTTTTCATCTTTGGAGAAAGGGTTCCGTTTTGTTTTTCTAAATTAATAGTATTAGGCTTTGATCATGATTTAACCCATTCACCGTTTCGCTCTACAAAACGATTACTTCTAGTTCCACCTTCAAAAGAACATTTTTCATCTCTTTATCCGAACCACGATTGACTTTAGACTATTGTATCAACCACTGTAAGACGGACCTCTCCACCTTCCACTAGTCGGTGCTCATTGATCATCACTAACTTAGGCATTCGTCCCCTTATGAACAATTGTAGGAAATCTATTTACCTTCAAATGATCGACTCCTCATACGTTTCATGTTTTATTTAGTATACCAAATAGTTATTCACCATCCAATTCTCTTTCCATTTGTCTAAAATTATGTATTAAACCATACTTTTGTACACCACGGGCTTTTTCGATGCTAGCATCAGCCCATTGGCGGAACAATTCTTTATTGTTTTGGCTATGGGCGTAAACTGCCTCTACAGCAGGTTGCATCCAAGGCTGTGTCAGCTTGTCACTTCTCATAGCTGCCGTTCGACCTTCCATGGCTGCAATATAGCATAGGGCGTAGCTTGACAATGGCTCCTTGTTAATTTGCTGGGCAGCAGCCTTTGCCGCTCCAAGATTTTTTTCCATAATCGCTTTCGTAAATAGGTAATTGTTTTTGATGGCTGGCTGCTTATAATGGTGGATGATGACATCCATAGCACGAATCTGTTCGTCTACCGTTTCATAAGCGGATGCATAGAGAGCCGCAAATATTGGTTCTTTCTGACGGCGCTTCACCCATTTATCTACAAGTTCCATATTGTTTGTTCGATATAAAATATGTACATGACGATAAATAATAGCTACCACGAACAAAGCAATTATACCGAGGGAAAAGGATAGCCGCACCCCTGATAAAGATAGCCCCATTGCCAGCAAAATAATGGCTAAATAAATGACTGTTAATTGAACAATTTTCATAATGCCTCCTACTGCAGCTTCCTGCGCATCTTACGTGAAAAGATGAAACCCGCTCCTATAAAGAAGACAAGTGCCATTACTTTCATGATAGGAATGATAAAAAGCTTACTGATGAGGAAAACAACGACTATATAATAGACCACCATTGCCAGTAAAAATAATGTTAGCTTATTCATGCGGCTCCCTACTTTCCTCTAATGCCGCCTCAATCGCGGCAAGCGCTTTTGGACCCATTCCATGTAAATGAGCTAAAGTGGAAAGCTCAACGTTTTCCAGCTGTTTCAATTGTGTATAGCCTGCTGCTTGTAATGCACGAATTGCAGGCTTGGCTACTCCCTTTGGCCATTCTGTCATGTTTGCACTTCCCTTCACGAAAAATCTTCTCTGCCCTATTATGCAAGTGACGTCAAAGAAATGCAAATAAGTCAAAAAGATAGAATTTGAAACAATGATAAGCAAGCAGTCATTAAATTAGTCAAACTATGAATACTCCAGCTTGTCACAATGGAACCTCCGCCAACTCGCTCATTCATCCATCCCATCACATAGCCTGCTAGCCCTGTAGATAGTACAACTAACAAGATGATTGGAAATGGTAATACCATCCACAACAGAGCCCCATGAATACACCCAAAAACGAGGCTTTGTAGCAAATTTCCGACTTGGAAACCAAAGGATTTTGCCAGCCTTTTCAATAAAAAACCACGGAACAATAGCTCCTCTGATAAGCCGGTTTGAATCATAGCATATAGAAGAGCGGGTATGAGCCCCGCTAAGCCAAGGCCAGCAAATTGATTGGACGCTAATATGGAACCATCCATATAAAAAAAGACGAGAGCGAAATTAGGCATCACTACTATTACAATAGAAAGTATATAAAATATGGCATATTTCCCCTTATCGACAATAATAGGCCTATGCAACCCTAACCATTCAAGAAAGGGTTGTTCCTTTTTTGCTGAAAAACTCCACCAAACAAACGGTATGACTGAAAATAACAACACTTGCACAATAGCATTAATCATATTTTCTCCCCCTATTCATTACGTTAAGTGTAGAAGAAAGAGCTATTAAATTCAATAATAATTTAATGATAATCATTAAATTATTAATCTTAAATATTAATTATTCATCGTTTCACTTTAATTATAATCGGGTGAGATTTCTTTGTTGTGCTTTGGTAAAATTTCATATATACTCAATTACAGACTATTAAGGTCTTTAATGTATGTAATAGTATTGGAGGTAATAACTATGAATATACATCTATTAGAAAAGGCTCGCATCTATGAACAAAGTACTCGTATCTCTGTACCAGCTTATGACACTTTATTCGCCATGACACAAGCCTATTTCCGAGCTCATTTAGGTGAGCAAGACTCATCCCTGCTAGTTGTAGGAGCTGGGGGCGGTAATGAGCTATCCGCATGGGGACCCTCTAATCCAAACTGGACTTTTACAGGTATTGACCCGTCTGAAGAGATGCTACAAATTGCTCAGTATAAGGCACAGCAATTATCTATAGAAAGCCGAGTTCAGCTTCTTCAAGGAACCATCGATACCTTACCCCCCTCTCCATTAACCTATGATGCTGCTAGCTGCATCCTTGTGCTGCATTTTATCGAAAATCGACAGCAAAAACTTAACTTATTACACAACATTCATGCGCAATTAAAGCCCGGGAAACCTTTTATCCTCGCATGTGCCTATGGAGATCGAAATAGTGACGAACTGCAAGATCGCATTAAAATCTGGCAAAGCTTCTTTTTAGACGCAGGATACAAAAAAGCTAAGGTCGAAGATATGGGGAAAGTCATTATGAATATCTCTTTCCTATCCGATCAAGACATGCAGGAATTACTGAAAGAGGCTGGATTTAAGCAGGTTACTCGCTTTTTCACTTCTGGTCTTTTTGCAGGCTGGATGAGTCATGCCTAACCGAAAGCCCCCGCCATTTAGCTCAATTGGCGGGGGCTTTCACCAGGTGATTAGTAGATTTCATACAAACAATGACTTTTAAAAACTATAGCGCCGCTTTTCACCAATACATACTGTAGTAATACACATGATCATCTGTGGTCATCCCTACTTTTTCATAGAGCTTTTGGGCATTAACATTGTCCTTTGCTGTTTCGAGCATCATGTAACGAGCGTTCTCCTGCTGGCAATAGATGTAGCATTGTTCGATTAATGCTTTGGCCACCCCTTTTTTTCTGGCATGCACTGCCACAAATAAATCATTTAAAATAAATGCCCTTTTCATAGCTACGGATGAAAAGGTAGGAAATAGCTGCGCAAAACCTACTGGTTCCCCATTTAAGTATGCGAGAAAAATAGTGGATTGCTCCTTTTCCACACGTTCTTGGATAAACTGTTCGGCTTGCTTTAAATCAGTCGGTTGTCCATAAAACTCACGATAAGCATTAAATAACGGGACCACATCCCTAATTGTTGTCTGTGATACAGTACAAATATTCATATTCTACTCCCCATTTCAATTTATTGGTCATTCTAGTATGATGGTAGTAGATTATCTGACATTTCAAAAGAGACAGTTTCAAACATTTCAACATGTCGATGAGGTGCATTATGGACGATTTCATCTTTTTATTAACGGACAAAGAAGCCAAATATAAACAAATCTATCAGCAACTGAAAACCCTCATTATGGAAGGCACATTGGAAAAGAATGATACCCTGCCTTCTATTCGGAAGCTAGCAGAAACTTTGCAGGTGAGTCGCAATACGACATTAACGGCCTACGATCAGCTTGTAGCTGAGGGGTATATTCGAGGTGAAGGTCGGAAAGGGTACTTTGTGAATGCGTTGGAGCAAGTTTTCTTACAAGAGCAACCACAGCCTATTCAATCGAAGCCAATAAAGGATACTTCGGCATTACTTGTGAATTTCCTAGCTGGGGCTGTCGATCAACAACACTTTCCCATCAAGGCCTGGCGTCAAATCGCCAATCAGGTTTTACAGGAGCCAGCCTGTTATCAATATGGGGCACTGTTTGGAGAGCCTATACTAAAAGAACAGCTTGTCCAGTATTTACTACAGGCAAGAGGGCTCTATACCAATCATGAAAATATCATTATTGGAAGTAGTACACAGCAGATGCTTTTGTATCTTGCATTTTTACTGAAGGAAAATTTCCCTAGCATACTGCTGGAGGACCCAGGCTATGATGGGGCTCGGGAGGCATTTCAATTACATAACTTTGACATTGAGACCTTACCTGTGTTCGAAGCAGGTGCACAGCTTGATGTCTTAACAAATTGTCTTTCACGTCTCTTGTATGTCACACCTTCACACCACTTCCCCTATGGTGTCTCGATGAACATTCAACAACGGCAAGCACTGATACAATGGGCACAAAAAGTGAATGGCTATATTCTTGAGGATGATTATGATGGAGAATTTCGCTATACACAACAGCCATTCCCTGCCCTTGCCTCCATCGACCCATCTCGGGTAATTTATTTGGGTACATTCTCGAAATCCTTTTTACCAGGCATACGAATAAGCTATATGGTGTTACCTAATGCCCTCGTGCAGCCTTACAAAAGGAAATTTGCTCATTTTGAACAAAACGCATCCACCCTGCATCAACGCACCATGGCCCAATTTATGGCGCAAGGCGAATGGACACGCCATATTAAAAGAATGCGCCTAACCTATAAACAAAAAATGCATTGCCTTGTGCAGGAGCTACAACAACAATTCGGAGAGCAAATCACTATTTTAGGCGAACAATCGGGCCTCTATGTATTAGTGAAAATAAAGACTTCACTTTCTGAACAACAGCTCATCCAACAAGCAGAGTCCCACGGTGTAAGAGTTTATCCAACCAGTCCGTTTTTTCTCCAGCAAGCAAGTATAGAACCGATGCTACAACTAGGCTTCAGTAAATTATCAATGGAAGAAATTAAATTAGGCGTTCAACTACTAAAAAAAGCATGGTCACCCCTTCAAAATAACACCTTGTTCGTACAATGAGTTTCATAAAAAGGACCATCAAAAATATGATGGTCCAACTTCTTCTTTCATTTTATTGTTTTAAAACATTTCTAACAAACAGTTGCTTATTTTTGTGAGCGATTACACTGACTATCGCAAGTAATAGCCCCGAAATGACAAAAACCAGTCTAATTCCTACTAAATCTGCTATTACCCCCATAACAAGAGAGCCAATGCCGAAAATCCCAGTCCCGATAGCACCTAATGAAGTATAAACCGTTGATAACTGTTCTTTTGACACACTGGTTTGTATCACTGTTTGTTGAGGAATTTGTTTAATTTGTCCAAAAAGCCCTACACAAAGTGATAAAAGTAAGGAAATCATTGGAATGCTGTTTATGCTAAATAACATTGTAAATATGAAGCTTGCAAAGGAACCAACAAAAATATAGGCTCCTATTTTCTCTTCCACCACAGAAGAAAATTTAATACAATAGGCACTTCCTAAAATCAACCCTAAAAAGTTGGCTCCATTGATAAATCCCCACCATTTTTCATCAACGTTCAAAGCATCGCTGACAAACACATATAAAATAGCAGCTATCCAAACTGTTGCTGCAATTGTTTCTAAAAATTCTATCCAAGCAATCCTTTTTAAAACTGGCGTATTAGATAAAGTTTGCCAACCCTCTTTAATCTTTTCAAGTTTCCCCTTTATTTCGGTTGATGGATGATTGTTTACACTTTCTAGCAGACAAAGTAATACGCTTGCCGTGACAAATAAACATCCAACTAACCAAATCAGTTGTTGAGCGCTCATAATAATTAACAAGGAACTTCCTACGAACCACATACCTGCTTGGATGACCTGCGTAATCGTTTCCGAAATTCCATTAGCTTGAAGTAGCTTTTCAGGTTTAACATAGTATGGAGTCAATGTCTGCCTGATTGGGTTAGCACATCCATCAAAAAAAGCAATCATTCCTATTATGAAAAAGATAAAATAATAATTAGCTGCTGATAAACCCATTACCATAAACCCTAGAATAAAGAGTAAAATCGTTTTTGCAATTTGTGACCCAGCTAGTAACCATTTAAGATTTAGTTTCTCCACCAAAAGAGGTGTCAGCAGACTAGATATAAACATAGAAGAGGCAATTGTAAATGGCACAAACGATGCTGCAATGGCAGAGCCTGTTAACAAAAAAATTGTACTTATAACACTGACTATATATAATACATCGCCTATATTAGCGAGTGACTGACCTAAAAGTAATAAAGAAAAATTTCTATTCAATTTCATTTTATATCCCCCGATATTTCAATCTGATTTTGGCTAAATCGGGGAATATTAGATTGGACTATTCATTGAAATTTGACTCCTATCATCTAGCGGATAAATCTGGGGGATATCGATTTATCACAAGTTTTTTGATCTTCCATACATATTTAAATGAATTATAGCATTGTTTCTTTTACTATTACACATTCATAGTAAATTATTACCACATTTTAAGTTCATTCAATAACCAATCCTTCTTCAACTCAATTGCTCCATTTGTACAATAAATAAAAAAGAGCTGTCTACAGTCTTTTTTATTTTACATGAGACAAAGTAAAGTCGTTGATATCCACTACGGGCAGACGATATCCGCGGTCGGGGTCTAGCTGCTTCCCTTGTGGAGTATAGTGAAATCAGCAGTAATTTACCAATATTAGAAATGAAAGAGAAAGAAAAATGACAAAATCCATGGAGAGTGAGCTACTCGATGGATTTCGTCTACAGTCTGGGAGCTGTCTAAACAGCTCAATACTCTTCATCTGTTAGTTTAACAAGGCGAAATAGTCAAAGCATAATAGATGAAATTTAATTTCTGACCATTCATTTCGAAACTCTCACTACTAGTCGTTATTTTCTCAAAACCATTTTTCTCTAAAACTCTTTGAGAAGCTACGTTATTTGTTGTTGTTTCCGCCTTAATTTGTTTTATATCCTCATCAGCTATTGTTTCAATTAATTTTTGTAATGCTTGATTAGCAATTCCTTTTCCAGTATGTTCTTGCCCCACCCTATAACCGAGATGACCGATTTTATGAAATCTATCAATATCCACTAAATTTATTCTTCCTAGAATAGAACTATCTTCATTTTTAATTAAATAGAAATATGACCCTCCCTGAGCTTGTTCTTCAAGTAAAGCTTCGTGTCTTTTTTTAAAAATCTCAGGGTTATAGTATTCTTCTCCACGAGTAGGTACCATTTCTTCGAAAAATTTTCTGTTTTCAAGTTCAAATTTATACAAACTTTCGGCATCTGCCACTTGTAATCGTTCAATATATAGATCCATATAATAAAAACTCCATTCCAATAGGACTCTACCCTTTACTTGAAGTAAAATCCCCCTATTGGCAAATGCCTTTATTTTTTATCTCTTATTTCTTCCAGTATTTCGATGACACGATTGTTTTGTTTTTCAATGGACTTCAACCTTTTTTCAATTAGGCTAGAAGAGAAAAACACAATGAGTACAATAGCTATTCCGACTATTAAATCCATTTCTATCCCCCTCACTATATCCATGAATGTCTATGTATTTAAAGGTACAACCTTGTTCAACTATGCAGTAACATTATGACAAATAAAAGCTGAACTATTGTGAGAAGTAGTTCAGCTCAATATGCTGTTTCATGTACCTAGAAATAATCAATGAAGGTCGGTATGCCTACGGGTAATATGTCCTCCAGTAAGGCAATTTCCTCTTTACGTCCCTGTAACCGTTCGATTTTTTCTAAATAGCTTGGTCGTTTATAGCCTAGCAGCATCGTGGCCAAGGTTTGCACCGTTAAATGGACAGCATTATCATTTAATGTCTCGCTCACCTTTTGGACAGACAGCTTACCATCCACCATTTTAATGATGAAGGTGCCATTATTCCAAGCTACAATCCGATCTGTTACGGCTAGCTGAAGTTCAAAGTCTTGACTGACAAATGGATAGCGTAATAAAAACTCTTTAACATCCACAATTCTCGCCATAAAATAAGGAGAGACCTTTTGAATAATCTCACTATCCTCTAATAGAAATGCTACGGCTTCATTACCTGTCGTTTTCCCATAGACATTATAAATCATGGAGCTATGGGCAGAGACAAAATTCCATAACCCTTTACGTGCTTCTTCCTGTAAATAGACGATTTCATCAATATAATAATTTTCCTCCATAATACGATAGAACATATAGCCCTGCGCCACATCTCCTTCATCGTAGTAGACGGCAGCCTGCAGGTTAACATCACTGTCAATGAATTTCTCTTCCCAGAAATCCTCCTGAAACTTCTCATTCCACGCAATGCTATTTCGCACCATTACCCCATGTGTTTTTTCGGCATATCGGGCGTAGATATCCACTACATCCTGATGCTTTGGATCGACACGTCGAATTTTCCCATTGAGTCCGGCATAATGCGGGAGCTGTGTATCCTTCACTTGGAACTCTACAATGTCACTCATAATTTCCCATCCCTTTTTTCGGTAATAGGGAATTGAATATGGAAATAAATAGGATATACATTGTCCCTCGTTGCGCATACTTTGTAGGCTTTCAATAATCAAGCTCTCCATCAAGCCATGGCCCGAATACTCTGGGTAGGTGCCAACTGCTGTAATCCCCCCCATTTCATAAATCTTCCCATGGACATTGACTTCAAAAGGCAAACTTAAAATTTGCGATACTAAATGCGAGCCATCAAACCATCCGATGGCATGTCCCTCATTAAATTGTCTACTTTTCGCATTCACAAAACGACGGTCCTTATGAATAGACATGGACATTTGAAAGACATAATTTAATAAGTCAATAGATTGTGCCATTTCATCCAATCGAATTTCTCGCATGACTAAGCCTTTTCGTTGATTCATGATTCCCTCTCCTCATCAAATAACTCACTAAAAATAGTTTGCGGTGCATCTAAAAACCGTTTGGTGACAATGTAATGAATGGAATCCTCATAGCGGATTGTTTCAATTTCATCATTGTCAAAGCTATAAATCGTTGCATTAGGATAGCCCAGTAAAATCGGTGAATGTGTGGCAATAATAAATTGTGCCTCATGCTCTAGATCCTTCATAATTTTCAACAAACTTAATTGCCTTGTTGGAGACAATGCTGCCTCGGGCTCATCCAATAAATAAATCGCTTTACCCTTAAAACGATTCATAAATAATGCCAGAAAGGATTCACCATGGGATTGGTGATGTAGAGATTTTCCACCAAAAGCGTTATATCTCCTTGGATCTTCTATCAAATCAATATGACTGGCAAATTGATAAAATGTTTCGGATCGAAGAAAAAAACCATTTGAAATTTTCGGCATCCACGACAAACGGATATACTCACCCAGTGAAGATTCTGCCTTATGTACTTCATACAGATTTTGGCGGCCACCACCTGCCGTATTAAAATCGCAACGATCTGCAATGGCTTCCAGTAAGGTTGATTTACCCGAGCCATTTTCCCCAACAAAGAAGGTCACATTAGTTGGAAACTCCAACTCCTGTAAATCCTGCAAGCTCGGGATATTAAAAGGATACATTTGTTTATTAGGAATCGTGTCCTGTAGCACTTTACATGATTTTAAATACATTTTATTTCCTCCTTCCTCTTATTATAACGAACAATGTCTCTACTGAAACGTTATCGCACTACCTCTTTGATAAAAAAGAATTAAGAATAGTAAATCACATCATAAAGTCATTATTTTTTCAATGAAAGTTCACAGCAGGAATAGTGCAAAATTGAGCGCTCGCAGTCCCACTCAACACCGCCATTATGTAAGAGATATTTCCCGAGAAATAAATAAGAAATATGTCGAAAGTTGCAATTTCATTCCGTAAAATTATGTCATATTTTTGATTTTTATAAAATTAAGTGGCAGCGTGATTCTCGGTATGAATGAAATTTTTCAATTGCGAAGAGTGTAATTTCCCAGCAATATTCAACGGAGTTCTATGATTATACCCAAGATCATCAGCATTTTTGCAGGCCATGGTCCTTTATATGCTGTTTGAGTAACAAATTTTCTCCGTGCACCTATTCCATCTATAAAAGTTCTAGAAACTAGGCTCCCCTCATAAATTGAGTAACAATCAAATGTTAGAAGGAGAAGAACAATGTTTGTCACTCATTATTATGAAAATAAAACGTCCGTATTAAGCCAATTGCTCGTCAAACTCCCTGCCATCGAAGAGGATATTCGTATTAAAGGACGAAAGGCAAAGGTAACTGAGGTGCTTCAAATTGACGACCACCATTATCATGTGAAGATTATTTTTGAGAAAGTTCCTAAAAAGCAGCCACTTAAAGATTTAGGTAAGAAAAAGAGATAATCTATAACGTTTATTTCCTCTAAATTCGGGAATAACCATAGTACTATTGCGAATTATTCTCACCCTATTATTTCTCCAAACAAATTTGTTGACATTTTAATTGATAACAATTATCATTATCAATAGATTATTTCTTTTCTCCAAATTGCTTATTTCAGAATCCCCCTCTTTTTTGAATAAGCATGTATCAAACGGATATTCTTACATCAGACTAAGAGTATCCGTTTTTATCTGTATATTGGAGGAATTTTACATAATAAAGGAGCTGTTTTGACATGGATTATCGTATTGAAAAAGACACTATGGGAGAAATCAAAGTACCTGCTCATAAAATTTGGGGTGCGCAAACACAGCGCAGTAAAGAAAATTTCCAAATTGGCACGGAACAAATGCCTATTGAGCTTGTGCAGGCGATGGCTATTTTAAAGAAAAGTGCTGCAATCGCGAACAATAAACTAGGCAAGCTTTCAGATCTTAAAGCGAATGTAATCGTTCAGGCAGCAGATGAAGTTTTAAATGGACAATGGGATGATCAATTCCCACTAGTTGTTTGGCAAACTGGTAGTGGTACACAATCAAACATGAACGTTAATGAGGTGATTGCACACCGCGCGAACCAACTTTTACAGGATGCTGGTGAGGCAGATCGCATTCATCCGAACGATGATGTCAATAAATCACAAAGCTCGAATGATACATTTCCAACTGCATTGCATATTGCGGCAGTTTTAAAAGTGGAAGATTATTTATTACCACGACTACGATTATTAAAATCAACTTTGGAAGACAAAGCCACTCAATTTAAAGATATTATTAAAATTGGTCGTACACATTTACAGGATGCCACACCTCTTACATTGGGTCAGGAAATTAGCGGCTGGGCAGCTATGCTAGAGAAATCCGAGCATATGATTATTCAAAATATAGACTATATGAAAGAGCTTGCGATTGGTGGAACAGCGGTTGGTACTGGGATCAATGCACATCCAGAATTTGGTGATCGTGTTGCGGCGGAAATCAGTGAGCTAACAGGCAAAACATTCGCCTCTGCTGCAAATAAATTCCATGCATTAACAAGCCATGATGAAGCCGTTGTTGCACATGGCGCTCTCAAAGCTTTAGCAACTGATTTAATGAAAATTGCCAATGACGTTCGTTGGCTTGCAAGTGGGCCACGCTCAGGGATTGGTGAAATTACGATCCCAGAAAATGAGCCAGGCTCTTCCATTATGCCTGGTAAAGTAAATCCTACACAAAGTGAAGCGATGACAATGGTAGTCACACAAGTAGTAGGAAATGACGCGACGATTGCTTTCGCAGCATCTCAAGGGAATTTTGAACTAAACGTCTTTAAGCCCGTCATCATTTATAACTTCTTACAATCAACTCGCCTATTAGCAGATACAATGAAATCATTTAATGACCATTGTGCAATTGGCATTGAGCCGAATAAAGAAGTACTCGATCATAACTTACAAAACTCATTAATGCTTGTAACAGCATTAAATCCATATATCGGCTATGAAAGCGCAGCAAAAATTGCGAAAAAAGCTCACAAAGAAGGCACTACGTTAAAAGCAGCAGCTATTGCAAGTGGTCTGCTAACAGAAGAGCAGTTCGATGAATATGTTGACCCCGCTACAATGATTTACCCGAACGTAAAATAATGTAAGAATAAGTATTCACCTGCTGTTTGGCGAAAAACGGTTAAAGGATTGGGGTCATTTCCCCAATCCTTTTATTTTTCACGATTCTAGACTATGATTTTTCATATTGATTAGAGAATAAACATACGTATCATATGGCACATTATTTTGATGCATATATTTCTTTAATAAGCCTTCTTTTTCAAAGCCTACTTTTGTTAATAGCTTGTTGGAAGCATCATTTTCTGTGAAAACAATGGCTCCTATACGTAATAACTCCATCTCTTGAAAGCCAAATGAAATGACTTTGTTCAGCGCCTCTTGTGCATAGCCTTTTCCCCAACTGTCAGGGAAAAGGGCATAGCTTATCTCAGCTCTCTTATGCTCTGTTGACCATTCTTGAAATCCAATAGTACCTATTAGGCCTTCTCGCCCCTTCAGTTCTATCCCCCATTTAATGCCTTGTTGTTCCTCATAGTTTTTTGAAAAACGATTAATGATTTGTTTAACTTGCTCTAAACTAGTCAATGGATTTTGACCGTAATGACGTAATACGTCAGGGTTAGAAAAGCAATTTAAAATAGCTTGCGCGTCCTTTTCTGTAATTTCTCGTAACACTAATCGATCCGTATTTAAAGTAGGGAACATGTGGCCACCTCTTTCAAGTATGTTATATCTTCCATATTTTATATGAAAAGAGCGAAGATTGCTTTATTTATTTTTTAGTAAACACGATTGTTATTTAAGTTTAATTTTTTGAATGTCAGCAACAACTATAGATTCTGCCTCTATTTTCATATATTGATATGTAGATTTCTTCAAATAGCCTTCTTTGTTTAATTACTCTTTTAGGTCTGATTTTTTCTCAAATATTTTTTCGTTCACCCATTGCTCGTAATCCTGCTCATCATTCCCTTTCGTCATGGTCATCACATAGACTTTCGTCATACGCATCTCCCTCTCCCTTGGTTCATGCCACACTGATGCACCTCATAAAAAATACCCTGTCAGTGGACAGGGCGTCAGCAACGAAGCTGTTGATATCGTAAAAAAATAAGTACTGGTGGACGAACGTCTAAACTATTTATCGACATGACCATTTTGTCAATCCTTTTCCCTTGGAATGGCTGCATGATCATCGGCTTTAAACGACGGGTTGTCCGTTTCTTTTTGTTAGGCTTGCTACCGTAGTATGTTAATGGTAATAGCAGTCGCTTTGATTGTTTGATGTTGCGGTGGTGTTTTGGGTTCCATATACAATGTTGAGTAATACGCATCCGCAATGACAATCACATAAATAATCAAAAGTAATCGTTTTGTTCAATAGCTCAAAAATTTCAATTCTCCCTTTTCAAATCAAATCTGTCTCTACTAATTCATACGAACAGAGATGAAAAAGGTTTCAACTATTTGTAGGGAGACAAATTTGCCTCCCTTTCCCCCCTAAACTACTGCCACCATCATTTTCCCAACGATCGATATCCCAATGATCCTGATCTTTTTCTGTGCTTCTCGGAACGAATGCCAACTCCCTCACCCTTTTCAAACGTTCTTATCTAGTTTATGAAAGGATAAGGGTTTTCGTTCATCGTAAAATAGGCTTAATTTTAAAACCTAAGGCAATCGCCGCTCCGATACAACTGGATAGACAGCCCACGATCAAATAGATGCTTACTGTAGATTCACCAATCAGGACAGAGGCAATGCCGCCTATGACAGGAAATAAGGCGACCATATAGCCACTCTTCGCTCCTCCAATCCTTTCAACTAGCTTTAAATAAAATAGCCAGGCGAGAAACGAGGCGATTACCGTTAAATACAGCAATGCTGATAAATAGGTTATGGATGTTGGAATCATTATTTTTTGTCCTGCCATCCAGACAATTCCACACATGACCAAACTCCCAACGGCAAAGCCAATCGCATTGGCATAAACCGGGTCAATGTGGCGCTTCGCATTTCTGGCAGAGCTAGCATCACCGATTGCTGTCAGTAGTGTCCCTAAAAAAGCAATAAAAATCCCTTTGAAATCAGCTAACCCTGAAAAACTATGTAAAGTTGGGTAGATTAATACACCCACTCCTATGACGCCTAAAATACCACCAAGAAGTACACGGCGATGCAAAGGTTCTTTCAAAAAAATTCGTAAAGCAATGGGCGTTAATATCACTTTTAATGAAAAAATTAACGTGACAATGGCTGCTGAACTGAGCATCGTTGCGTAATACAAACATAAATAACTGAATGCAAAATTACAAACACCAAAAACAATGATAAAGGGGACATCCTGCTTCTGTGGTTTGCCTTGTGGTTTCATCAACCAAGCAAGTATTAAAAATAATAGAGCTGTTATGACTAAACGATAGGTTAATGATAATTCTAAACTAACGGGGGTCCCCTGTATTTTTACGGCAATAAAATTTAGACCCCATACGATTAAACAAAATAGATACATAAAATTTGTCATACTGTAAATTCCTTCAACTTCCCTATGCCTTCCATCTGCCCATCAGGATAGTGTGATAGTATTGTCCATCAGAAAGGCGCTTATCATTTTTTAGCATACCTTCCACTTCAAAGCCACATTTTTGATAGAGCTGAACGGCCTTGTCATTAGATTCTAACACTTCTAGTGCCATTTTCTGAATACCATTTGCATCTGCCCAGTCGATAGATACTTGCAGCAGGGCTTTTCCAATGCCGTACCCCCAAAAATCCTTCCTAACGCCTACGCCAAAAATAACCTTATGGGCAAGCCTTATGAATGTAGAACCCTCACATCTTGAGTACCCTACAAGTTGATCATCAACGACCGCTACTAAACATAGATTTTTGGGGCTTGCTAGGTCATTAGAGATGAGCTGCTCGAATCCTGCTCGGTCAATGAATCCCTCCCCTTGTGCTCGGTCAAAGTATTCCGTTTCACCATCTAATTGTACACGTAGGTCTGACAAGGCTTGTGCATCATCCCATTCGGCACAGCGAACCGTGTAGGACCATTCTTTACAGGGATAGTCTCTCTTGTTAATCCACATGCTGGAACCCCGCAACTGGTTGAATTCGCACAAATCGATTGTGCCAGATACATTCATGATGCTGAATAATTTGAGGTGCTTCAAGAATATCATTAGCTAATGTACTGTGGGCTTCCTTCACTAAAATATTGTGATGATAGCCATGACTGAAAGCACTACGAATGGTTGTATCAAGGCAAAACTCAGTTTGTGCACCAGCAAAAATTAATTGCTCAATATGCTGCTCCTGCAAGTATTCGGCAAGCTCAGTTCGATAAAAGGCATCCCATGTTGGTTTTTGAATTACCTTATCCTCCGCTTGTCGATGAAGACCGTGGTATAGCTCCCACCCAGGCTGACCATAAGCGAAATCCACATCCTCGGCGTCTGTATGCTGAATAAAAATAACAGGTGCCTCATTGTGGCGTGCCCATGCGATTAACGAATTAATATGCTTGATGATCGTTTCGTCATTCCATAGATTTTGTTCGTTGTCTAAAAAGAAGGCTTCTTGTATATCGATAATGATAAGAGCTTGTTTCATAGGTTTCTCCTTTATTGGCGACTTTTTCTTAATTATTGTACTGAATTTTTCATGGGAAGAAAATACAAAAAAGAAGTACCTAGCGATTTGCTAGATACTTCATCCTCTTTATTTCATTAATTCTTTGACGAACTCTACAGATACATATGTTTTACCATTTTCTAATAAAGCAGGTGCTACGTCAAATTGGCGAAGCGCTTTATTGTAGCCATATTCTTTTTGGCCACGAGTAATTGTGTAGGAAACAGCACCTTTAGAAATGATGGCACCTTTAGGCGTTACTTCTACGTCAAAGCCAAGCTTTTCTACAATTAATCGTAAAGGAACCATTTTCGTCCCTTCTACCTCATAAAAATCTTTTTGCATAATCTCTTCAATGGCAGCGTGATCTGGTGTTGGTTCAGGCGTTGGCACTGGGTCCACCTCAACTGGCTCTTCCTTCTCAATAGTATCCAACACGATAACCTTTGAAGGTGGTGTTTGAGCAGGAATACTCATTGTTGCGATTGTGTAGAACACAACTAAGTGCTGTTCTTCTAAATCACTAGCTTTTAGTTTTTTTCCAGAAGCACTTTCAATTTTTGTGTCTTCTCCAACGTTTAATTTCAAGTAATTGTCCGTATCGATTAAGTTTTTATCGAAGTAATCGACTTCCACACTGCCCATATTATCTTTTTCTACAATAATAACCTCTGGGTTATATTGTGGTGGATAAATAGCAAGCATAGGCTTTTTCGCATAAGAGTAAGCTGACACCTTATCCCCTTTTTGAAGCTTCACTTCTTTTCCCATGTTGTCGAACACGAATGAATCTTTATCGACAACCACTATATTCGTCTGTTCACCTTCTACTACTGTATAGTAGGTTGCGTTCTCACGGACCTCTACATTTTCAACTTTCCCAGTTACTTTAATAAAAACTGGCTGAGCTTGTTGTTCAATAGTTTCTGAAACAGGTACTACAGTCTCAGCCTCGCTCGCTGATGCAGTTGGAACGCCCATCGCGCTCCCTACTAATAGTGCTGTCATAGCAAATGGTACGACTTTCGTCATTTTCATATAAAAAGCATCTCCTTTATTTCACGAATTCATAGAAGTAGTCGTGTTCATATGAAAAAGGTTACAATATGGCCAGATTTTTTTAAAAGCCGTTGGGCAGGTATCGCATTCCATACTTAAAATATAAATTTCAATCGGTTAAGGATCCGTTGTAAGAAATATTGATGTTCGCTTTGCTTTGTCCTTAAATCGCGGGCAACATCAGGATGATCGGTAATGACGCCGCTCACATTTTTCTCGATAAAGGTTTGTAAGGAACGGTCATCATTCAGCGTCCAAACAAATAAATCCATCGGGTTTTGCTTCAGCTCTTCAATAAGCTGCTCAGTTACCCATGACTCCTCTAAGGCAATGAAATCCACACTTTCTTCCATTGGGCCGATATTAAGTGCATAGACAATACCCACTCTTAAATTCGGCACTATTTTTTTTAATTGAGTCATTTTCTGCCCATCTACAGATTGCACATAATACGAATCCAGTACTTTGTATTTTCGTAGCTTTTCTACTAATTTGGGCAACACATCTTCCGTTTCCTTGCCATGTACCTTTAACTCAATTAGTAACGCGACGTCTAAAGCTTTAGCAATTTCGATACAGTCCTCTAAAGAAGCAATTTTATCGCTATAGCCATTTTGATGAATCGTTAATGTTTTTAATTCACGTAAGGTCATATTAGCAATGACTCCATTTTTCCCTGCCAATCGCCTCAAAGTACGATCATGGAATACAACAAATTCGCCATCCACTGTTTGCTGAATATCAATTTCAATGAGGTCTGCTCCGGCATTTGCTGCGCTCACTAGCCCGCTAATCGTATTTTCCACATTGCCCGCCACATAGCCTCGATGGGCAATAATTTTAGTATCGGGTGCATAGACGCTTTTCTCTAACGAATTAATATTCATCATACTTAAGACAACAAAAACAACAAGGCTAATGAGCAGTAAAGGTTTATAGCGTCGTTTTCTTTGTTTAGCAGACCTGTTGATTTTCCCTAGGATAGGTGTATTGTAGGTGATGGCAACCATGACTTGTGAAAACATGGCCTGTAATAAACTAAAGAGCACCACAAACACCATTTCTAGAAAGGCGAGCGTTACCCCTGCTGTTATCAATGCGGCACTTGGTAATAAGCGCTCCATAAAATAAAGTGGAAGTGTGCTAATTACTGTTATACTGAGCATGACGAATAGATGACCTGTTAAAAGCATAACCAATAGGGCTAAAAGCTCCAATAAACCTTTTTTGGAAAATCGCCAGCTTTGCTTGAAAGAACGTAAAATAGAAATCTTTGGCTGGATTGTAAAGATAGGTAACGTTAAAATACTCCGAATACCGATCATTACTAAAATACTTGCCACTGCTGCATATGCTAATCTACCAGTTCGACTACTCATGATTTCTTCTGTTAAAAAATGTGGAAGTGAGATGGATTGGGTTAAGGTGAGTGGTAGCATAAAAGAAGCAAGTGGCATTAATAGAGCAAGATAGACGATTAAAAATAGGACTTGGACACTAAAAAAATAAACAACCTTCCGATTTAGCTGCTGCCATAAAGAAAAAAATCGATAGCGCATTCCTCTTTGTTGATGAAAGGCCATTAAAAATAGAAAGCCCATTTCATAATAAACAAATAATAAGAACAACAAGATTAATAGACAAATCATCATTATGACAAAAGGATGTGCCATAAAGCTTTGCCAATTTTGCTCGGTTATATGTGTATATCCTGTTACTCGTAGCATGAGCTTTAACAGCATAGTACTTACAGGGATCATTAATAAAAACTGAAAGACTCTAATTAATGCGAAAACCTGTACATAGTCTAATCGATAAATATAAATATTATTAACAGCCTGTCGCATTACTTGTCCTGCCTTGTGCACATAATCACCCCTGTTACAGTTAAAATCGCTCTCTTCTAACGTATGTTTTGACCGCCATGACACAGTACTCAAAGCAATAAAATAGCAATTTGTTCAAGTATCCTATGCAACTTGTAGAAAAAATATTTGTGTATTTATCGTGACGTTCTCCATTTTCTTGAAACTTTTCTCGAAGCCATCCTGTATATAACTAGATACCCTGTAGAGAAAGGAGCGCAAACATGAAATTCGACATTGGCGATATGATTAGTACAACGGTTCTTTTAGGCCTGTTTTTAGCAATCTTTTTCGGGATGATTCGTATGATCAAAAAAATGAAAGCAACGATTCCTGTGCCTCCTCCACCAACCATGCAACAGCAAGTAGAGGACTTAACAAAACGTGTGACAACCTTAGAACAACAAATACATCATATTGTAAATAGAAAATAGCTTCAAAAAAATCGCTGCAAGGTTACCCTTCGCAGCGATTTTCATATACAATCTTCCCATCTACCACGGTACAAAATACGTCAATTTGAGGTAGTTGCTCTATATCCACAGTGAAAATATCCTCTTTTAAAATCGTAAAATCAGCTGAATAGCCTGCTGCGATTTTACCACGAGTGTGCTGCTGACCAATTATTTCAGCCGCTCCTCCTGTATACAAATGGACTGCTTCAAAACGAGAAATTTTCTCCTTAGGATTGTAGCCATCATGTTTTTCTCCCACATTGCACCTTGTGACAGCCGCATAGATTCCCATTAATGGATTCGGTACTTCAATCGGTGCGTCACTACCACCAGCAACGACAAGCCCATGGTCAAGAAGTGACTTTAAAGGGTGTAAACCTTGAACGCGCTCCTCACCAAGCTTCGATAGCTCAGCGTCATATTCTCCCTGAACAAATTGCGGCTGCATATCGATAGCAACAGGCAATTTAGCTAATTTAGTTAAAATGTCATCATCGACCAAGCTACAATGGATCACACGATCAAGCTGACCGGCCTGTGGTGGATATGCCGCAAAAATATCTACAATCAGTTCGATGGCTAAATCACCGATTGCATGGACAGCGACAGTTTGTCCAGATTGACGAGCCAACTGAACATACTTCGTTAATTGCTCTGTCGTATGTATAAGCATTCCTGTATTATGTGGGTCATCGCTGTATGGTTGACGTAGCGCTGCGGTTCTTCCTCCAAAGGCTCCATCAATAAAGATTTTCATAGCACCAAACTCCAAAAAAGGTGAGGATGTAGTATCCAATTTTTCCATCTCCTCAAAAACCGTATGATGCTGCAATAAATGAACCTTGAATGAATGCTGTGATTCCACTATTTTACGGTAAGCTTGAATGGGTTGGTTTGGCGGCCCGTAATAGCTTAAATCCTCCGAATGACCACCCACTAAACCATATGCTTGTAATGAGGCCACAGCTTTTACCAAGGCATCCTCAATATACGCAGGTGTAATATGGGGCATATGATTAACCACTAAATATAACGCCGCATCCTTTAATACACCCGTGAGCTGACCATCTATTTTTTCAATGATTCCCCCCTCTGGTGAAGGCGTAGCATTGGTAATCCCTGCAAATGCAAGTGCCTTAGAATTAGCTAAAATTAAATGGTGACAGCTACGTTTTATGATTAAATAAGCTTCACCAAGCGCATCCAGCTCCGCTAAAGTAGGAAAAATGGGCTCTTCAAATTGGTTTTCATTTAATCCAATCGCTATGACCCATTCATTGGACGATACCTTGGACATACGCTCTTGAAGCTTTGCTAGTAACGCCTCTTTACTCGTTATCGCCGATACATCAATATGCTTCAGTTTTTCCCCGTAACCAATAATATGTAAATGACTATCCACAAAACCTGGATACATCACATTGGCTTGTAAATGTCGAGTAGAAGTAGCTAGTGGCGACAAGCTCTCTACAGAGCCTGTCGCCACAATTTTCCCATCTTCTTCAAGGACTGCTTCTACTGTTTCATCAACCTGAGCCATCGTGTAAATCTTTCCACCTGTCCATAATGTTGCCAAAACAATTCCCCCTATGTCCTACGCTATTGCTTCAATTAAATGTGCTCTTTCTAAGCGGCGACGGACAATGACACCTATCCATGCTGCAAGCACCGCTTTAACGATTCCTACTACGATAAATGGTGCCACACCGCCCATAAAGGCAGCTGTCCACGTATAGTCTGCTATAATTTTTAACCAAACTGTACCAAATGATAACGTAATAATCATCCCTATGATATTTGCAATAATCGCTTGGGTAAATGAAATACCAAATTTATCTAAGTATAAGCCCATAATAATCGCTGTGGCAAGGAATCCTACAATATATCCCCCTGTCGGCCCAACCAAAATTCCTAGACCCCCAGACATCCCACTAAACACAGGTAAACCAGATGCCCCTAACAACATATATAAAAGAACAGATAATGTCCCTAATCTTGTCCCTAAAATAGTGACGACGATGCCAACTGCTAAAGTTTGTCCTGTAATTGGAATTAGAGGTAGTGGAATAGTCACCTGTGCCAAAACAGCAATAATCGCTGCCCCAAATGCCGCCAACACATATTGATATGTACTTCCTTTTTTCAATGTAAAAAGCCTCCCTTTGCTATACGTTAACTAATAATAAAAATAAGTTAACACAAAGATAATGCAAATGAAAACGGTTGTCAATGTATTTTAGTATAAAAAAGAAATTGCTAGATGAACTTCGCAATTTCCCCTTCGATATGATGATTACCATAAAGGTTCATTCATAGAATCCTTATCTTGTAGCTTAAATACATATGGTACGATTTGATAAAGAAAAATAATCACCCCTACTAGGAAGAAAATAAAACCGATGTAGTAATTATGGAACACATGTTGCAACAAAATGATTAGTGGTATTGGCATAGAAAGCATCCCCCCTAATTGCATAGATTTTTTCGTGCGATACTGTTTTTGGCCACAATGAGGACACACAATTTCTCCATTTTTGCGATACAATTTGCGCGCGCCTTTTGCAGACCAGCTCTCCCCGCATTCAATACAAATAGGAAGACCGTATCCTTTTTTTATTAATACACGCTTGACAATAAAAGCGGCACCGACAAAAAAGCCCAACAACAACATTCCTCGCACATAATCCGAATTGAATAGTGACCACCAACTCCAGGCATCCGACTGAATAGTTGCTGCTTGGTGACCTGTGGAATGCTGTTCCTTTTGCTCTGTTAAAAGATAACTAAAACCAATGACCAATACCGTAAAGGTTGCCAGTACGATACGATACGTCCATTGATGACCTACTTGATGTTTTTCATTTCGTCGAGCCTTTTCTGCGATTAGTTGTTTACGTTTCTGAGAGAATTTCACATCTTGTAGTTCCTTTAATAGCCCTTCTTTAAATTGATTCATGACGTAGCACCTCCCAATCAAAGTCTCCCATTGCTGTTGCCAGCTGTTTACGCGCTCGTTGTAACCTTGTACGAATTGTCGCTTCCGGACATCGTACAAGCTGTGCAATTTCCACAGTTGTCATCTCCTCAAAATAATACAAAACTAAAACCTCGCGATAGGCTACTGATAACGTAAATAACGCCTCTGTCAGCTCTTTTTTAACAGACTTCTCGAGCATTTCTATCTCCGGCGTTATTGCCGTTGTACGACTCATAATCTTTTCAAATAATGTCAGTCGTTTACTTTTCCAGCTCCGTAAATAATCATGGCTCCGGTTTACTGTCATTTTTACTAAATATGTACGCAATGATGCTTGCTGCCGGAACTGTCCCTGCTTCTGGTAAAAGGCTATGAACACATCCTGCACAATATCTTCCGCTGTTGCCTTATTCTTCACGTATAAATAGGCGACCTTTAGTAAGTAATCTCCATGCTCCTCGATTACTTGTTCAATATCCATCATTGCTCTCACCTACTTTCTATACTACTGACGGACGCCATTGCTAAAGCGATTCATTTTTTCTAAAAAAAATAAAAAAATCCGCAATAGCTACTCCAAGTCATTGCGGATTTTTTGAATTCATCTATTAAATACCCATTTCTCGCATCGTCGTTGCAACTATTGCCATTCTATCATCCAAATCAATACCCTTGAATCGTGGTAAACGCAATTCACTGATAATAGAACCATCACTCATAAAGAGAATACGCTCGGTTCGTGCAGCAATTTTCGGATCATGTGTCACAAGCATAACCGTTGTACCTTCTTGATTGATGGAGGCTAGAATATCCATAATTTCCTGGGCAGTCGTTGAATTTAATGCGCCTGTTGGTTCATCACCAAAAATCATCGATGGACTACTAATTAAAGCACGACAAATGCCTGCCCGCTGAAGCTGGCCACCTGAAACTTGCGTAATATCACGCGTTGCTAAGTCCTCAATCCCTACTTTTTTCATGATGCTCTGTGCTTTTTCCGTTAAAGCTACGATATTCTTTCGCTGATCACGTACTGCTGGTAACAATATATTATCAAGGATATTTAAACTTTTAAGAAAGGTTGGCTGCTGAAACACAAAACCCATCCTCGTTCGACGAAGTTCAGCTAGCTCCTTGTCATGGAGTGTTGTTACATCGACTCCATCAAAAGAAACCAGTCCTTGATCAATGCTGTCCATCCCACTAAGAGCGTATAGTAAGGTTGATTTACCGCAACCAGAAGGGCCCATAATTGAAACGAACTCGCCTTCATATACATCAATAGATATAGACTTTAAAACCTCATGTCGTTCAGTTCCGACCTGAAATGACTTGGCTATTTGTTCACCACTCAAAAGCTTTTTCATATTCTACTCCTTTATATGATCCATTATTTTTAACTGTCCCGCCTTAAAAGTACCAATAAGTGTTGCTAGGAGTACGACACTTAGGAGAGCTAACGGGCAAAAAACATAGGCAGATAGTGGATTAATGATAAAATTAAATGAAGCTGCACCGAATGATGCAATGATCGTGGATGTCAGGAATTCTCCTAATGTGTTAGCGAGAACTGTCCCCACAGTAATGGCCAGCATCAAGACAACAACTGAACGTGCCGCATATTGTATGGAAATATCTACGTTTGTAAAGCCCATCGATTTCAAGATAGCAATGGGAGATCGATCCTTTGCGATAAGCATTTTCATAAACAACACTGTCATCAGCACACACATAAGGAGAGCTCCTACAAGTGCTACACTTGAAACTTTCTTAATAGCACTGATGGTCGTTCCGAATGTTTGATAAATATATTCCTCGATGCCTGAAACCTTGGCAAAATGAAATCTATCTGCATACTCCGTAACCTTTTTTTCGACTTCCGATTGATTAGACAACGTTCCATAAAATACGTTCCACATACTATCTGTAGAATCATCTAAGAATGCTGCCTTCGCTGTTTTCCCACCATTGGTAATATCTGAATAAATGCCACTCACTGTTAAACTTTTCATTTCACCTTGGACGATAAGGATAATAGTATCACCCACTTTTTTGTGAAGCTCCTCCGCATTAAGAACAGAAAGGGCCATTTCATCCTGGGCTACCGGCGCCCTACCTTGCGCATATTCTACTGGGAAAACGGTATGGTCGCCCAACTCTATTTTTAGACTCTCTTCCACTCCGTCATCTGTCATTGTTGTAAATTTTTTTGTCGTCAGAACCGTATAATTCGTAATATCTTTATCACGCTCTAGCGTTTCGAGCACAGCTGTTACATGCTGAATATGTTGGTCCCCTTGTGGGATATCTATGCGGATGTCACTATTGCCAATCCCCATATACGTGATAAATTTTTTGGAGGAAATGGTATTGTATAAATTTTGAGGTACAATAATGATAAATGTTGCTAATAGTAAGACAGTAAGCATCGTGGCATATAATCTTTTACGGGATAGTACATCCTTCACGCCCAAAAAGAGATTGATAGGAAGCCTTTTATTGGTGCTAATTTTTAGCCACCTCGCATGTCTTGCTTTACTTTGCACCGCTCCAAATCGGATAGCCTGAACAGCCGAAAGCTTACGAAACTGTTTCAAAACAAATTGTACATAAATCAGAATGGAAGCAAATACTAGCACAAGACCTATAATAGTGAACAGCCAGATAAGTGCCGTATTGGCTGTATCCCCCATATAAAGACGGATATTTGCTAAAAGAATATCCCTTACCATAAATGAAAAGGTAAAGCCAAGCACACAGCCCAAGGCCGCTATCACACCGTATTTTGCAAGATACATTTTCTGTATATCGGCAACCCGTAAACCAATTGCCTTCATTACACCAATTTCACGATAATCCTCTTCCATTTTAGTTAGCAATGTAAAACGGATACACATCAATGCAATGACCACCACTAGCACGCTGATTAATAAAATAACAGCGATCATCAAACCATCTGATAGGGCATTTAGCATTTTAAAGAGCGGCCACGTAATCGTAGGTCCGTTCGCTTCTAAATCTGCACGTTGATAGGCCTCTTCAAAGCTTCTCAAATCAGCCAAATCTTTCAAACGAAACTCTATTAAATATTCAATAGTGCCAACTGCCTTAATGGCTGCATAGTCCTCTTCACTAACGAGAAATCGTTTAGACGACGCTAGCATAGAATTCATTTGTGAATCCCTTAAAAAACCTGCAACTGTAAATGGCTTATTATGGATCATTACTGTATCACCAAGCTTGGCTGTGCCGTCCCTCATATAGCCTACAGGTACGTAAATATCTCCTTTTTCCACGTCAATCACACGGCCATCAAGGTCTAGTAAAAAATCAAACTTCTCACTTTGGGTGGTAAACCCATTGTCCTGTACATTTTGTGCAAGTGTGTTGCCTGCAATGTTTATCTTGGCACCATCTACATTGAGAAATTCATTTATCTGAAATTCATCCACCTGCTCATTGCGCTCCGCAAAATGAATGAGACGCTCTTGATCGATAGTACCCGAATGCATTTGAAGAAAATGAGATGTTTCCGCTTGCTTTAATAATGTATCAATGGAAGTGGATAAATGAACAATAAGAACGGCCGAAAGCGTAACAAGCATAGCCGCACCTGCCACAAATAATGTTGTCAAACATGTAATCACCTTACTATTCGCTATATCATTCCGTACAATTTTGAAATACATAGGTCACCCCTTTGTCAGTATTAAGACCCTCATCCATTTATTTCGTCTCGCCTTGCCCTGCATGACTAAACATTTTCATCATGTACAACAAACTACCGCTTTCCACGCCAAGCATTCGCTCCACATTGAAGATAAATGCTGGGATACGAGCGGCCCGCTCTTCATCTGACAACAATACCAAGTCATCATCGAAGACGGTATTTGTATAAGCGACAATCATCTCCATACATTCGTATGGGTACGGTGTATGATAAATCCCTTGCTCAATACCCTCACGGATGATGTCCGTCAATAATGGCGGCACTTGATTCATGACTACCTGCTGTATTTTTCGATGCATTAATGCATTTTGCGGCTTATGAATGTGGTCCATAATTTCCTGACCATTTTCATTTTCATTCTGCATATTTAATGCCATCACAACCCTTAATATGCGCTCATTCACCGCAATACTGTTGTCCACTGCAACTGCCCTTGCTTTCGTTAACATGGTTTCGGTATATCGTTCGATGAGGGCATCCATAATATCTTCCTTGGATTTAAAATGGTAATATAGCGTACCGCGGGCAATCCCAACTTTTTCAAGAATATTATTGGTGCTAGTGCCATCGAACCCCTTCTGCGTAAACAGCTCATCTGCTGCATCTAAAATTTCATTTCTCCGTTCCTCTGCTTTTTTCATTTCCCTCATCCAAACACTCCTCTCAATAGACCGACTGACTGTCGATTTATCTTAGCTTTATCGTAGCATAACTATATTCTATTGGCAATATTTACTACATTTTTTTATTCTAAGTAAATACGGATGACCCGTGTGAAAAAATGACAAAAGCCATCGAGAGTTATTCTCTCGACGGCTTTGAACTACAGTCTTTATCCTTCGTTCCGTTTATATTCTAAAATATCCCCAGGCTGACATTCTAACGCCTCACAAATCGCCTCTAATGTTGAAAAGCGAATTGCTTTCGCTTTGCCATTTTTCAAAATAGAAAGATTCGCCATCGTGATGCCAACCTTCTCTGAAAGTTCAGTTACACTCATTTTCCGTTTCGCCAACATGACATCAATATTGATAATCATCGCCATAGTATTCACCTCAAACCGTTAAATCATTTTCTGATTTGATATCGATGGCATTTTCTAGTAGCTTTTGAAGAACAGCAGCAAAAACTGCAACCACAAAAGAAGCACAAATAATAACCATTCCAATAAGTATAAGACCAGGGGCATCGTCTACTTCTGCAGCATAGTATATCAGTGGCATGCCCACCAAGTAAACACTACTAATGATAATTGCACAATATTTAATATTAATTAAAGCTTTCACTGACAGCTCTGAAAAAGCAATGTTTTGATCAATATAGCTTAGCAGCTTGATTGTTGTATATAGAGCAACAAAATAAGCAATTGCCGTTGCATAGACGCCAAGTAATGCAACAATGGTTAAGATTGGAGAATGCTGAGCTGTATCTAAAGCAACACGTGGCACCACCCATATACATAAAGCAAAAACCGGCAATCCCATTAGAAAAACAGCGATCTTTAAAAAGAGCGTTTCTCGTTTCATATTACGCACCTCTTTTATTTATTATCTTCTTCAATTTACCATAACATTTATCGTTTTTCAATAAATTTTTATCTAATTTCAAGAAATCATTAATTTCCATTATGTAGTTTATTCCTTCTATTTAATTGTGTTATAATCTGTTTTACCATTTTTGAAGGGGGTAATTCAATGTTTTACCAAGCAACAGACAAAACAATCGAAACAGAGCGTCTCATGCTCCGACTTTTTACAGAGGCTGATGCACCTGAAGTAAGTTTGTTATGTAACAATTTTGCCCTTTACAAGAGCACGTTAAATTTGCCCTATCCTTATACGTTAGATTGTGCTTTGTCATGGATTTCCAACCATCTACAAAATTTTGAACAAGAGAAACTATATGAATTTGCTATAACGGACAAACAAAGCGGACATTTATATGGGGCTATCGGGCTATCCAATCGACAACAGCATCGAAATGGAGAAATGGCTTATTGGATTGGGGAACCGTATTGGGGGAATGGCTATGGAACAGAAGCTGCTCGTGCCATCATTGAATTTGCCTTTAAAGAAAAACAGTATCATCGTGTCTTCGCGCAGTATTTTCTATCTAATCCCGCCTCTGGCAAAATCATGGAGAAGTGTGGCATGTGCTATGAGGGAACGTTAAAATCTCATGTTTTTAAAAATGGTACTTTTGAAGATATCGTATTTTACGGCATTATTAATCCTGACAGCAGCTTGTAAACGTATTTAAAAGAGGCACCTACTATAAAGTCATGCCTCTTTCTCTTTAAATACCATTTCCCACATCACAATAATGGTTATAGTGTGTAATTTGGTTACGTCCATTACGCTTTGACTTGTAAAGTGCTTCATCCGCATGCTGAATCAGCTCTTCCACTTTCTTGATTTTGCCAAAATGATTCGTACTAACTCCGATACTAAATTCCAATTGAACCGTTTCGCCATTTACCGTGAGTGACAAAGCCGTTAAGGTTTGATAGAGGTTGTCGGCCAATGTTTGCACCGTTTCCCCCTCTTTTACTTGACTGAGAATGATAAACTCGTCTCCCCCAAAGCGAGCAACGATAGCTTCAAAGGGTTGAAAATAATCTTGTAATGTTTTAGCAGTATTCGTTAGCGCATCGTCTCCAAATAAATGGCCATTCATATCATTGATTTCTTTAAAATGGTCTAAATCCACCATCATCAACGCTAGTTGCTGATTGCTTTCAGCTGCTTTTTCGAGCATCCTTTTGGCATTTTCATCAAAATAACGTCGATTGTAAATATTCGTTAGCGGATCAAAATAAGCATTTTTTTCAAATTGCTTTTTATGATCATTGTACTCCATTTCAAATAATACATGTGAGTAATTTTCACGTTGGATTTCTAACAAAATATTAATATATTCCTTCTGAACAGCACATAAAACAATTTTATTCCCTTGATCCTCAATTAGCTTCACTAATGAATTATAGATGATTTGGAGCAAGGACAGGTCATTGTTTTGCAAAGCATAATGTTTAGTCTTTTGATATAAATCAATAGCCTCACTTACGCGTCCTTGTCGTTCACAAAGAACAGCATATGCATTGAAGACCTCTAATTGTACTTTTGAATAGGGTGGGTTATGAATTGTTGCTAATAATTCTTGTAATAGTACATTAGCCTCATCAAACTCTTCCAGCCATATAAGTGCTACTGCTAGGTTTGTTTTTGGATACATAATTCCTGTATAAGGTTCTTTATGCTGCACTTCAAACGCATTTGAGTAATAAAGACTTTTTAAGGCGAATTCCTTGGCTGTGCGATAATTGCCCATTGATATTTCCAAATCGCTTAGATTATTATAAATTTTCCCCAGGCTCTCCACATGTTGAATAGATTCAGCAATTTTTAATCCCTTTAACATCAGCTCTTCAGATTTCTTTAAGTGACCAAAAGTCCCCCAATAAATGGCAGCTATATTATAATATTGAATAAGATCAATATCATTACCATGTTGAAAAGTCAGCTCTCGATATTGTTCAAGTACACTAATCGATAGCTGTAAATCACCAGTTTGAAAATAACTGGCACAGCTATAACGTAATAGAAGGATGGCCTTATCATACATTCCAAGCTTAATGGCACTTTCGACTGCGGCACTACTTATTTCTATATATTCTAAAAAACGATCCGCGTTATATAATTCATTGAGCGTAATCCATAATTCTTCAAATTCTTGTACGTTCATACCGCTCCCCCTTATTTTCACCCTTACATCTTTAATACTACCTGCACGAATAAAATATTACAATTCTTTGGACTCATTTGTTTTTACAAAATTAAGCAATTAATACTAGACAAATGAGTGATTGTGTATATTTTCCTATGTTACTATTTTTATATTTTACTGGTAAATTTAACATGGTACTTTCACTATAATTTTCTCGCAACCAAAAAACAAGCCTCTTTCACAGAGACTTGTTAAGATTCTTCAATACCCAATAATTCTTTTAATTTCTTGGCCTTTGCAGAGGTAAATTTAACTTCTCCACTTCCTCTCTTTTGGAGATAAAGTAAACCTCCAATAGCCCTTCTATATTTTAATACGCCCCCCTCCCCCTAACCGTATCAAATTTTTTCTTAAAGTGTATTGACCTTGGAGCTTACTCCAATGTTAGGATGATTGTAGGAGGTGCTTTTATGAAAATTAAACAATTTGCTGAGAAGTTTGGATTATCCACCGATACAGTCCGCTATTACGAAAAAGAGGGACTTTTACATCCGCAGAAGTTAAACAATGGCTACCGTGTGTATGATGGCACATGTGAACAGACCATGAAATTTATTCTCGTCCTACGCCAGCTTGGCTTTAGCTTACAAGAAATTAATTTTTTACTGACACTCGAACAGAAACCTATATCCACGGAATGTAATGAAACAACCGTACAGCTATTTTCTGCAAAGATTGCCCATATTGAACAGCTCATGTACTTTTATCAGCACGCACTACATTCCTTACAGCTAACCAAAGCATTAATGGCTGACGGACAATTTCAGAACAACCAAGAAAAAATTAACTTACTAATGGAAGATATGTACCAAAACTTACAGGAAGGTCGTGGTCACAATGAAACTACGTAAAATTCTCTCTCTAGAATATGTCATCGCCTTTATCATGACTATCTTTTTTTATGGGCACTTAGATTTTTCATGGCTATCATTTATGATATTTTTACTTTTACCTGATATCACGATGCTCGGATATATGATCAATTCAAAAATGGGGGCCCTTTTCTATAATATTGGACATAGCTTTGTCATACCGGCCGTACTTCTCGTAATCGGCTTTACGCTATCTACGCCAATACTTCTAATGGTTGCCTTGATTTGGCTAGCACATATTTTCTTAGATCGAGCACTCGGTTACGGTTTAAAATATGAGGAAGCCTTTACGAAAACACATTTACAGCAGATTGCTTAATGAATAAGAGGAAGCCTGAATAAAGGAATATCAATGGTTGAGCAAAACCATAAAAAAAGGTGGTCAACGATAAAACAATAGCGTACTCCTACTATAAAAAGCAGGATCCTCATCTGAGATCCTGCCTTTCACTTTTTATATTAATCGTTTTAAAAGTGATTCATATAGCCCTACCATCAATAATCCAATCAATATCGGAATAAGTGAAGTAAAGCTGAAATAAAAGCCTACTTCATCGTATCGACCCGTAAAATGAAATTGTAGCCAAGACACTTGATAGGTATCCCCTACCCCGTATAAAAAAATAGTTGTAAATAAAAACAATGCAAGACATTTCATCCCATGTGCTCTTTTCATAGCATCACCTCATTGTACAATTTCCATTTGTTGTGCATAGCTTATAAGATCCTCAATCGTTAACTCTGGATTTTCGCCAACGATACTATATTGATAGCCGTTTTCTTGCCAAGCAATCGAACGGAAATTTTTATCATCCATAACCGTTCCTTTTTGTCCTCGAATATCCATCTCTTTTTCATTTAAGATGGGACCAATTTCACTCATACTCTCATCCGCTTTAAAAATAGTGATGAAAAACGCTGGCTGCCCATCTAATCCAAAGTCAAAGGAATATTCTGGTCGATCCTCTAATCCTTTAACCATTGAAATTTTATCTATAGAAAGGGCATTTTCTTGCGGAACCATTAAAAACTTTCCTAGTTGTTGCTTTGCTTCGTCCCATGAAATTAATGCTGAAGTATCTTCACCGCTAATTTCTTGGATCGTTACATCCTCTGGTAGATCAAGTATAAATTGTTGATCATCTATTTTTTCATCAACATTTATTTTTGAGTATTCGGTGATTATTTGATTACCTGCATTATCTGACTTCATTTTTAACATCAGCCATGTTTTTTTGTCAATCCATGCTTCTATATCCCCAAATAGTGATTCGGTTTTTGTAGTTTTTGCTACAATTTTATATGTGTCTCTTCCAGCGACCTTCTCTTCGCCTGCTATCTTAATCTCATGTGTATCTTTAACCAAATTAAAAACAAGCTGTACCTCTTCCCTAGGCGATCGTAGCCCGTCAAGTTCGCCTTGTGGATACGCCATTTTAAAGGCTGTATGTTCCGTGACATCATAGCTTATCAGCTCAGAGTCAGTTTTGACCGTGATGACATGTTCACCATTGTCACCTTTCATTTCTATACGTCTATACTTATCCTTGACCCATTCTTTTACCTGAGCTTTGCCCCCTAGCTCTCCCATATCTAACGTATATTCGCCATAATAGGTAAGCGGTTGCTTCGATTCTTGGAGCGTCTGCTCAATAATTTCCTGGGGTGAATACGATGCCTCGGTATTACAGCCTACTAAACTAAATGTCATGACAGCGATTAAGCCTGCTGCTCGGCATGAATTTTTCCAACTCATAGTTCGTCTACTCCTTTATTAGGTGGAAGCCAGCAGACAACAGCTGTTCCAATGTTCTCACTAGAAAGCAGCTCTACCGTACCACCATGTTTTTCAATAATTTGTTTCGTAATATTTAAGCCAAGTCCCGTGCCTCGTTCTCCAGCCTTTGATCTGGCATGGTCCGCTTGATACATGGGCTCGAATAATTTTACAATGTCCTTTTGTGGCAAGCCCTGTCCGCTATTTTGCACAATCATATACATACCCTCTTGCTTCGTCAAAGCTGGCTTAAGGAAATCAAACCCCCATTCCGGAACACTTCCAGCTTTAACCGCTGCTAAACCAATAGATGTGCCGATCTCACCATAGCGCCAAGCATTGCTCAATAAATTATCAATTACACGTTGAAGTTGTTTAGGGTGCACAGCATATAGCCCATCTACATCACAGAACACTTCTAATGTAAACCCCTGTTCCTCACATAACGGTTCATAGTCTGACAAAGCCATCTCAAAAAATTCTTCCCCATCTACGTCTACCAGCTCTAATTCATAGCTCGTAGATTGGAGTAATGTAAACATTAATAAATCTTCTAGCATATGCTTCATTCGATCAGCCTTCGTGATGATAACCCGCTGATAGTCTGCTTGCTGCTGTTGTGATAAGCCATTGTTTAGTAAGGATTCCGCATAGGCTTGAATAGCCGTAAGAGGCGTTTTTAAATCGTGGGAGATACTTGCAATCATCATTTCCTTTTGCTGTTGTTCTACTTTTAAGGAAGCTCGGGTCTTTTCAATTTCATGTTGCATCGCCACAAATGTTTGAGCGAGTGAACCAATCTCATCTTTCCTTGTACTTAAATTAGATTCTATATGCTCACCTTTGGCAAAATTCCGCATTTGATGCATCAATTCTCGTAATGGTCGATTAAGTTTTCGATTAAGCAACAAAATGACCCCTATATAAATCACTAGAAACAGCAAGATAGAGCCTATAATGACAAGCCATGAACGCTTCTCCACGCCTTTCACCCAATCAGTTCTTATTAATTGAATTTCATAGATGCCTAACAAGTCCCCATTGCGATATACTGGTTCCTTGTAGGTAAAGGCGTTGTATGATTGTTGTAACTCATATAAACCTTTAAACATGCGCTCTTTCCATACATAGCCCGATTTTAACGGGTTAGAGGAATATAAGACAAAACCAGATTTCGTATAAAGTGTAATCGCCAACTGCTCATTGGTCAGCTCTTCTATTTCTTCTAAATTTGCCTGTTTTTGATATAGTGCTGGATTGTCAACGATTGCTTTTACCTGATTTAGCTCTGTCCACTTGTCAAAGTATTCCGCAACATTTTTATCTTGATAATAAGCATTTATCCACACATACAGACTATAAGCACCAGATATGGGCAACACCATAACAATAAAAAAAGTGATAAGTAACCAAGATTTTATTTTCATAGCGGTTCACCAATAAAACGATAACCCTTGCCCCATACAGTTTGAATAAAATATGGATGTTTCACTGAATCTTTTAGCTTTTCTCTTAGTGCCTTAATATGTACTGTAACAGTATGAGTGTCCTCTAACGTTGCCTGCTGCCAAATATACTGATACAGTTCCTTCTTCGTAAAGGTTTGACTCGGATTTTTTGCTAGTAGCTTGACAAGAGCAAATTCTTTTTGGGTTAATGCGATTTCTTGCTCATTAATGCTCACTATTTCCCGTTTCCAATCAATGATTAATCCATTTGCATAGGCAGTTTGCTCTTCTACTTCGTCTTGCTTGTTATAGCGTCTCCAGCGTCTAAGATGCGATGCCACACGAGCCTTTAATTCCTCCAAACTAAACGGTTTCGCGATATAATCATCCGCTCCTTGCAAGCCCTCCACTTTATCCGCTTCTTCCTTACGAGCACTCATCATGAGGATGGGGACATCACTTTCCCAGCGTATATTTTGACAAACCGTAAGACCATCCATTTCTGGTAGCATCCAGTCAACTAACACTAAATCAAATGGTTGCTTCTGAAAATCTTCCAGCCCTTCAAGACCCGTAGTTGCCCACGTCACTTGATAGCCCTCTTGCTCCAGCGTATCTTTGACAATGCGACCAATTGCAGCATCATCCTCAATCAGTAATAACTTTACCTTCATCAGTTCTCCTCCTGCTTAAACCTTACTACGGAAAAAGTGATTTTCCCTGAACTTTACACTTTCTTTATAATTAACTTAGAACGAATTCTTATTTTGCACAAATGATTAGGATTGTCCATTTCTACTATGCGGAGCTATCCTTCTTCCCAAAACAAAAAAAGAATGCACAGTCGTTGTGCATTCTCCTCGTCAAACTAGAAAAATAAACTTAAAATATAGTAAATTAATGCTGCCATTACTGCAGAGATTGGCATAGTGATGACCCAAGTTGTTACGATTTTACGGGCCATTCCCCATTTAACGCCTTTGACACGATGTGCTGTTCCTACACCCATGATAGATGAAGAAATAACATGTGTTGTGGATACCGGTAAGTGAATTAATGTCGCACCAAAGATAATGGAAGCCGATGCTAAGTCGGCTGCGACGCCATTCACTGGGCGAATCTTCATAATTTTACCGCCCACCGTTTTGATGATTTTATATCCACCTACTGAGGTACCAAGACCCATTGCTGTAGCTGCTGCAAAGCGCACCCAGAAAGGGATATCGTCACCTGTGTGTAATCCTCCTGCGATTAAAGCAAGTGTTATAATCCCCATTGCTTTTTGCGCATCGTTCGTTCCATGTGTAAATGATTGTAGGGCAGCTGTCCCGATTTGCATGGTACGGAAGCCTTTATTTGTACGGTATAAATTCATATCTTTAAAGATGACCTTCAATAGGGTCATCATTAGGAAACCAGCGGCAAACGCTAATAATGGTGAGAAAATCAGTGCTTGTAAAATTTTAATAAACCCTGCATAGTTCAAAATATTGAATCCTGCTGCTGCAATAGCGGCACCTGCTACTGACCCAATTAATGTATGGGAAGAACTTGACGGAATTCCAAAATACCATGTAAGTAAATTCCATGTGATAGCAGATAATAGAGCTGCTAAAATAACGACAGAACCCGTGATATCGCCATCAAAAGCATTTAAGCTAAACGGGTCTACAATGTCTTTTGTTAAGGCTTTTGCTACTCCAACAAATGTAATGGCTCCGACGAAGTTCATAACTGCAGCCATGTAAACCGCTGTACGTGGTTTTAACGCACGGGTTGATACAGATGTTGCAATAGCATTCGCTGTATCATGGAAGCCATTTATAAAGTCGAATACTAATGCAAATATAACGACTAATATGGTAATGAGTAATATTGTATCCATTTGTTACACTCCATCTTATGCGTTACGCATAATTATTGTTTCAATTGTGTTTGCCACTGTTTGGCAGCTATCAGCAATATCCTCGAATTGCTCATAAATATCCTTGAAAACAATGAGGCGCATTGGATCCTTTTCTTGAATAAATAACTGCTTCATTGAGGAACGGAAGATTTCATCACATTCCCGTTCGTTATCTTTAATTTGAATAGCATGTTTACGCATCTCAACAAGCTTTTTATTATTTAATAGCTCCATGGCTTGTACCATTTCATCTGTACTCTTCGAAATATATGTTAGGAATTGACGCATTGGCTCCGTTACTTCCGTTAAATTGTACATATTGAAGTGGGCAATACAGCCTTCCATTCCATCAATCACATCATCCAATTTATTCGCTAAAGCTAAAATATCTTCTCGCTCAATTGGTGTCATAAATGATTTATTAAGCATAACGATGAGCTCATGAATTAATTTATCGCCGCTTGTTTCATATTCTTTCATTGTATCGGCAATTTCTTTTAACGCATCTATATCTTGAATATGGGCATTATGAGCATAATAAATTCCCTCATTCACATTTTTAGCGATTTTTAATAAGGACTGAAAAAAAGGATCTTGCTTGTTTGAGTTGAACATCTTGTTCCTCCTGTAAAATAAAAATTATCAATATCTGAACCATCATAACAAAACATTTACACAATTCTACAAAATTTTAAACACTTACGTGTTGATTTTACAAAACTGTAATATAAAATTTGCCACATTTATTTTCAGGGCAGTTTCCAAGTTGAAAACGTTGGAAATCAAATAATAAAAATCACTATTTTTCTTTAAATATGAGCATTTTTTCTGTTATTTTTATAAAAATACTTGAAATTTACTTTTTCCCTTCTATTTGTTTACCACTTGAAATGTTAAGGAATTGTAAACAACATTTACATTCTAAATAAATATTCCTCTGTTATTTTTTACCTAAAGAATGTCGAAACATGTAACCTTTCCTATTTGTTATGCTCGTCCTCGTTGTTGCTTATACATAAAATAAAAAACAACAATTTTGTATAACTTAAAGGAATTCTTCAATTTTCTGTCAATTGACAAAAAATATTAGCGTGCTATAATACTTTTGGGCTTCACCGCATTGAAGCGAAGAAGTATTTAGTAGGAGGTTACATATGTTTCGAATTGAAGCTAAAAGCAACCCTCGATTTATTGAGGCAAGCTTCGTTATACTTTTAATTATTGCCACAATGGCTTTTAGTATTGGGTATTTAAAAGCAACACCCCATATCCCAATATTTCTGGTTATTTCACTTTTACTAGCCTATGGATTGTTAAAAAGAGTTTCCTTTCGCGATTTAGAAGGTGGGATGATTGCTGGTGCTAGTGCTGGATTGGGCGCTGTTTTCATTTTCTTCTTTATTGGTATTTTAATTTCGAGCTGGATTATGGGTGGAACAATCCCAACGCTCATCTACTATGGTTTTTTAACCGTTTCACCAAACTTTTTCTTTGCCATCGTTTTTTTAATTTGTAGCATTGTAGGTATTTCTGTTGGTAGTTCGTTAACAACCGTGGCAACTGTCGGTGTGGCATTTATGGGTATCGCAGGTGCCATGGACATTTCGTTAACAATAACTGCTGGTGCAATTGTTTCTGGCGCCTTTTTTGGTGATAAAATGTCACCCTTATCCGATACAACCAATCTTGCTTCAGGAACAGTCGGTGTAGATCTATTTGAACATATTAAAAATATGGGCTGGACAACAATCCCTGCTTTCCTGATTTCATTCGTACTATACGCCATTTTATCGCCAACAGGTGAAGCAACATCTTTTGATACGGTTGAGCAATTTAAAGAAGGATTGCTGTCTACAGGACTTATTCATTGGTATACATTATTGCCAATAGTTGTCCTTGTTATTATGACATTCTATAAAGCTCCTGCCGTTATTACATTAGCGGTTGTCTCAATTCTTGGAGTGGGTCTATCTTATACACTGGACCCCCTACCTGCTTCAGACGTCTTCAAAATTTTATTTGATGGCTATGTCTCTCACTCTGGTAATAAGGATGTAGATGCCTTACTGACACGCGGTGGCATGAATAGCATGCTATTTACAATTGCACTTGTACTACTGGCCTTAACAATGGGTGGCCTCTTATTCACACTTGGTATCATACAAAGTATTTTAGCCAAGGTTGAAAGCTTATTAAAAAGTGCTGGCTCAGTTATTACAGGCGCGGCGATTACTGGCATTGGCATCAATACATTAATCGGTGAGCAGTATTTATCTATCCTGTTAACTGGTGAAGCATTTAAAGCTCAATTTGCGAAGGTTGGCCTAGCTCCTAAAAACCTATCTCGTGTCATGGAGGATGCTGGAACGGTTGTCAATCCACTTGTCCCTTGGAGTGTCTGTGGTATTTTCATCACAAGTGTCCTCGGAATTTCCACACTGGATTATCTACCTTTCACCTTCTTCTGTTTACTCGGCCCGATTCTAACCGTTATTTTTGGCTGGAGTGGCAAAACATTAACAAAGCTTGAGCAATAACAAAAGGTAGCTGATTAAAAATCAGCTACCTTTTTATCCACCAAAAATTTCTATTCTACCTTTACTTGTCCCATCATACCATTATCTTCATGCTCCAATAAATGACAATGGAACATATAGATGCCCTTATCTTGAAACTTCACTGCTAATTTAACTGACTCACCTGGTTCAATGGACACCGTATCCTTCCAGCCCTGTTCATTGGGCGGTGGCGCCTGACCATTAATGGATACAATTTTAAATTGCGTGCCGTGTATATGAAACGGATGGGTCATGCCTCCCATCATATCAGGTTTATTGTAAATTTCCCAAATTTCTGTCACTCCCTGCTGTTGAACAAAATCAATTCTATTCTTATCAAATTGCTTGCCATTAATCGTTACCATCGTCCCCATACCAAATAGCTCTATACGTTTAGATACAGGTAATTGTTGTTCTTCACTAGTTGTAGAGAATTGATTAAATACATCCTGCATCTTCTGTGGAGTAGTGCGTTCATTTGTGATCGTAAACGGTAACAGGACTACACCTTCTTCATTTATCAATGATAAATCATTGGAAGAACGTAGCTTGGAAAAATCGATGATAATTTCAGCACGTTCACCTGGTGTTAAGGTCAGTTTATTTAGTGGAACAGGGCTATTTAAAAATCCTCCATCTGTGGCGATTTGTTGAAAATTCTCATTTGTACTAAGCTTAAAAGTGAAATTCCGAGCATTGGAGCCGTTCACTAATCGAAGTCGAACAGGCTCTTGGCGGACATGAAGCTTCGGATTGAGCGTACCATTGATGAGTAATGTATCACCAATTGTCCCATCATTATTTTTGAATTGCTGGTAGTTCAATTGCTGTTGATCATCAAACTGGCGGTCCTGAAAGATTAACGGAATATCATTCACGCCATATTCATGAGGTAATCCTAAACGCTGTGAATTTTCATCCTCCACATAAATGAGCCCAGCTAGTCCTTTATATACCTGCTCAGCCGTCTGTCCTTCTGGGTGAGGATGAAACCACAAAGTAGCTGCTTGCTGGCGGATATTAAAAGTCAGCTGCTTCGATTGACCAGGTTCTATTCGTTCATGAGGGCCACCATCCCCCTCACCTGGTATTTCTAAACCATGCCAATGAAATGTTGTCTCTTTGCTCATTTCATTTGTTGTTGAAAATTGCACAGTTTGTCCCGATTGAATCCGTATCACCGGCCCTAAAAAGGACCCGTTATAGCCATAGGTTTCTGTTTGAACCCCTTGATAAAACTCTGTTGTCCCTTCTTGTGCGACAATTGAATAGTGAGCTGGATTATCTCCATCTGGTTCTAGTAAAGGTGGGATGACCAACTCATTTTCTCCTGTAGAAGGTGCAAGCTGTAAGGGATTTGTATGACTCATATGACCATTTGTCCTATCCATTCCCTCATGAGCCTTGTTCATTGGTTTAGTAGATAATTCGTCAGCTGTTTTACTAGTACTACACCCGCCTATTAGTAAAATCAATAGCGTCAGTAATGAAAACCATACTTTAGATTTCATCTATTTTCCTCCTTTTGTTACAACAAAACGAATGTAACAAAGAAGTATGGAGAAATGATGAAGGTCGTTAAAATCCTGAAAAACCATCGAACAAGGGGCTTAGCCAAATGATGATTCTTGTTAAACCATCGAAAAATAGAATAATGCCTAGCACAATCATAAAATAGCCACCCACTTTTGTGATCATGTGACTATACTTTCGTATCCATGCGAATTTCGTGACAAATTGTGATAGAAGGAAAAATGGGATGGCGAACCCTAACACATAGGCGATCATGTAAAACATACCCATCCCTGGATGCTGGGAAGCCATCATAAAAACTGCCCCCGTAATTGGGCCTGTACAGGGCGTCCAGCCCGCTGCAAAGGCAAGACCAATAAAAAAAGAGCCCAAATAGCCTGTGGGACGATTTTTAAAGGAAATACGTTTTTCTTGCATTAAAAATTTCGGGGATAAAGCACCTATAATAATTAAACCAAACAGCACAATTAATATAGCCCCAACCTGTCGCAAAACATCTTGGTACTGGAAGAAAAACCACCCCACAACAGATGAGCCATAGCCTAAGAAAATAAAAATCACAGAAAATCCAATTAAAAAGAATAGTGTATGCAACATACCAATCGTTCTTAATTTTTTATTGTCTCCCTGAAGCTCATCCAATGACATTCCTGTAATATAAGAAATAAAAGCTGGATAGAGCGGTAAGGTGCAAGGCGAAATAAAGTTTAAAAACCCTGCGCCAAAGGCTAAAAAAAGATTCATATCTGGATTCATTTTGTTCGCTCCTTACATCTTACAAGTTAAGTTATCCCCAATATGTAATGGTGTCCATTATACCTAGTAATAGTAACAATATGCCTGCCATTAATTGAATAACTCTCCCCATCTTCATGCTTCTTCGTAAAATGAGACGCTTAGCATCGAAAAGATAAATGAAGAGAAGCATGATAAGTAGTGGTACAGAAGTGGCAACCCCAAAAATACTCGGTAAGATAAACCCATAGGAAGTGCCTGTCACAATGGGCATTAGCCATACAAAAAACAGCACAAACATGGTTGGACAAAAGGCAATAGAGAAACTAGCCCCCATTAAAAAGGAACCTAATTTGCCCCCTTTCATAACAGGAGGAATAAGATTCGATAGGCAATTTAAAAATTTTAGCTTTAATAAACCTAATAAAACGAGCCCTGTCAGTATCATAATTGGTCCAATGGCCTGACGAAAAATGGGGAAATACAATGTCATTTTAGTTTCAAACGATTGTCCAAATAACCATGCTAAAAAACCAAGTCCGCTAAAAACAACTACTTTTCCAAAAATAAAAAACAGAATATCCTGCCAATTATTTTTCATTTGAAGCGTCCTATTTCCATAAAATGTAATCGCACTCATATTACCGGTTATTTGGCAGGGAGCTAGTGCCCCTATGAGACCTAAAAGAAGCGCCATAGCCCAAGCTGAATGCTCATAGGCATTTAAAAATTGGTTGATTGGCTCACTCATAAATTGACTAATCGCTGACAAAAAACTATACAATTGAAACACCCTCTATCTGTTCATCATTTCAGCTTTAAAAACTAGCCAAAACTAGTATAAAGGTTAAATATGAATAAACGGTGCAGAAATCGAACACACCGTTTTGAGAAAACTATGATGTGATCAAAGTATGTCTTTTTGTTGGTAGACGCTATCATACGAATCCACACCGGGAGAGCGATACTAGATATGGTTTCATTGCTCGTGCTATCGCCATCCCTCTTTCGATTTCCAATGAGTATGGCGAAAAATTTATGAGTCTTGAAACCTTTTTTCAAACTGTGCGTATGTATATCTAACAATGTCAGTAGGAGGAATGTAAGAATGTCTTTTTTTCATAAAGCACTAGCAAGTTTTGGAATAGGTTCAGCAACAGTTGATACAAGGTTGGAAAAGGATACTTATCGAGCTGGAGAAGTCATGCGAGGTGAAATCATCGTGCGTGGTGGTCAAGTTGAACAACAAGTGGATTCTATCTATTTATCTATAAATACGACATATATACGAGAGTCCAATGATCATAAACATACAGAGGTGGCCACTCTACAAAAAGTCAAAGTGACAGAGCCTTTTACACTAGCAGCTAGTGAAGAGAAGGTCATTCCCATTTCATTGACACTGCCCTTTGAAACACCCATTAGTGCGGGCAAAACGCAAGTTTGGATTCAAACTGGACTTGATATTAAAAATGCCGTAGACCCAAGTGATAAAGATTATATTCGTGTAGAGCCAACAAGCCTCGCATCACATATACTTGACGCTATAGGGCAATTAGGTTTTCGTTTACGAGAAGCAGAATGTGAACAAGCCCCAGCACGCTTCCGTGGATATTATCCATTTGTACAGGAGTTTGAATTTGTACCAACAGGTTCCTTTAGAGGACATCTAGATGAACTTGAAATAGTTTTCCTCTCGCAGTCCAATCACTCTGCAGAAATTCTATTACAAATTGACCGCAAAGTAAGAGGGATTGGAAGCTTCTTCGCAGAGGCTCTAGAGATGGATGAAAGCTACGTTCGAACAACGATTACGATGCATGATCTACCGACGCTTCCAGAAAAGCTTCAACAACTTATTTCAAAGCATATATAAATTCAATAAAAAGTAGTTGAAGAGCACTTCAACTACTTTTTTATCTCCAAGCACACGTATGGAGGAGATGATTTTATGTCATGGCAAAAAAATCGGGTTTTGCTGTGAAAAAGAAAAAAGACTGTAGACAACTCAACATTTTTTTGAGCTCATCTACAGCCTGAACCATTTACCACGTGTAGCTAATAGAAAAGTTATTTCACCGCTTGCTTTACTTTTTCCATAACCTCTTCAGCTGTTGCTACTTGTAACGCCTCAGTCGCTAAAGCTTGCATGTCCTTAACAGACAGGCGCTTCAATAAAGAGCGTGTTTTCAAAATGGATGTTGCGCTCATTGAAAATTCATCTAAGCCTAAGCCAAGCAATAAAGGAACTGCTAGCTCGTCGCCTGCCATCTCTCCGCACATCCCTACCCATTTCTGTTCTTGATGGGCGGCATGAATGACCATTTGAATCAAGCGTAAAATAGCTGGATTATACGGCTGATATAAATAAGATACTTTTTCATTCATACGATCTGCAGCCATTGTATATTGAATTAAATCATTCGTTCCAATGGAGAAAAAGTCCACTTCCTTCGCAAAAACATCAGCCATCACTGCTGTAGCAGGAATTTCAACCATCATACCAATTTCAATGTCAGCACTTACTTCCTCCCCCGCTGCTTTTAGCTTTTCTTGCTCTTCTAACAAAATCGCTTTGGCATCACGGAACTCTTGAATAGTCGCTATCATCGGGAACATAATTTTGAGGTTTCCATATACAGATGCTCGCAGTAGAGCGCGCAATTGCGTACGGAATAATTCCTGTTGCTCTAAGCATAGACGAATGGCACGATGACCAAGGAATGGATTCATTTCCTCCTGTAGCGGTAGATAGGGCAAATGTTTGTCTCCACCAATATCTAGTGTGCGAATGACTACTGGCTTCCCCTGCATTCCCTCAAGAACCGTTTGATAAGCCGTAAATTGCTCATCCTCAGATGGCAGGTTTTCTCTGCCCATATATAAAAACTCTGTACGATATAGGCCAATTCCTTCAGCCCCATGGCGCAATACGCCCTCCAAATCGCCTGGAGAGCCAATATTAGCGGCTAGCTCTACATGTACACCGTCTTTGGACACCGTTTGTTCGTTTACTAAGGTCGACCATTCCGCTTGTTGAGTATGATAGCTTTGGGCTTTTTCTTGATAGCTAACGATCACATCAGCCGTTGGATTGACAAACACTTGACCGGATAAACCATCCACGATTAATATATCTCCATCTTGAATCGTAGTCGTTGCTACACCAGTTCCAACTACTGCTGGAATCTCTAATGAACGTGCCATAATGGCTGAATGAGAGGTGCGCCCCCCAATATCCGTAATAAAGCCTAGGACAAAGTTACGATCCAATTGAGCTGTCTCTGAAGGAGTCAAATCATTAGCTACAATAATCACCTGTTCACTAATACTACTTGGGTTAGGAATATGTACACCGAGTAAATGTGCTAAAATGCGGTTGGTCACATCTTTAATATCTGAAGCACGTGCACTCATGTATTCATCATCCATACTTTCAAATAACGCCACAAACATTGATGAAACTTCATGTAAGGCAAATTCTGCATTGACTCCTTCATCAGCTATTTTTTGATTGATAGGCCCAATTAATTCTGGGTCCTTCACCACTAATAAATGCGCTTCAAAGATGGCTGCTTCCTCGGCACTGAATTTTTTTAATGTTTGCTGTTTGATGGCCTCTAGCTCTTGCTCCGTTTTGGCAAGAGCAGCGGCTAAACGTTGCTGCTCCGCCTGAACATCTTGAACCGTTGTTTGGCTAAATGTTAAATTCGGCTGTACAAACCGATACGCTTTAGCAATGGCAATGCCGTCTGAAGCGGCAATACCAGCGAGATGTGTCATTGTGCAAGCCCCATTTCTGTCAGTAATGTTGCTAATGCCTCAAATGCTTGATCTTCGTCTTCCCCCTCTACATATAGTGTAAATTGAGAACCTTGCTTTAAAGCTAATCCCATTACGCCAAGAATTGATTTTAAATTCGCTGCTTTTTCTTCAGTACGCACTTCAATTGCGGAAGCGCATGGTGTAGCTTTTGCCACAAGCTGGCTTGCTGGACGTGCATGAATTCCTAACGGATCGATTACTGTAAATTGTTGTGTTTTCATGATTTATTCTCCTCTACTTGTAAATCTGTTAAAATGATGACATTTGGATGTTTGGTTAAAGCACTTGCTGGAATTTCCTCTGTATAATCAGAGGCCAGCACACGCTCTAATACTTCACGCTTAGTTTCTCCCACTGCAATTAACAAAATGCATTTTGCACGCATAATAGATTGAATCCCCATAGTGAACGCTTGCGTGGGCACTTCATTAATCGATGAAAAGAAGCGAGCATTGGCTTGACGAGTCGATTCTTCCAATGTTACAAGATGTGTCAAGGACTCAAATGGTGTACCTGGTTCATTGAAGCCAATATGGCCATTTTGTCCGATACCAAGCAATTGAAAGTCTAAGGAATGTTGTTGTAATAGCGCTTCATAGCGAGCTGCTTCCTCTAAAGGGTTCGTCGCTAAGCCATTTGGTAAATAAGAAGCTTGGAATGGTTTTTCGTGAAATAAATGCTGATGCATGTAATAGGCATAGCTTTGCTCATGGTTAGCTTCAAGCCCTACATATTCATCCAAATTAAAGCTGATGCAATTCGAAAAATCAATATCTGTTTTACAGATTTTAGCATACAACGGTTCCATCGTTCCACCAGTAGCTAGCCCGAACGTTGTGGACCCATTATTTTTAGCAGCCGCAATGATGGCAACGGCTCGTGCATATAAATCTTCTTTTGAATTAAATCTTTCTATGTTCACCACATATCCTCCTTTTCCTAAGGTCTTAAAAATGAATACGCTGACCATATTGTTCAATGAGCTCATCATTATTGGTGTTCCCTAAGTTACTGCTAGCAAATACGGGTAAGCTGGCGCCTTGTTCATGCAGAATTTCAATGATTTGAGCGCATAGAGCATTTAGTAGCGCTGCCCCTAATACGGTAGATACAGGTCCATATTGGAACTCATCAACTGTTAAAACCCCATCCCCTAGTGGTACATGCGTATTTAAAACATCATCCACGATATCCTCTAAACGTTGACCTGAGGGATGGCGTGATGGCTGCTGTTGATAGGCCAATGATTGTAGTGATATCGTATGCGCACCTGCTTCTTTTGCGTAAATCGCCATATCAATTGGTACTGGATTGTTGGCAGAGGTTGAAATGATGATACAAACATCTTTGTCATCAAACTGTAGCTCATCCTTATAGGGAGCTAAAAATGCTTGCTTCTTTTCATTTTGTGAAGATTGCCGGGCTCCCTGATGTAGCATTAAGGATTCAATGTGTATCGGTTTGACTGGAACTAAGCCGCCAGCCCTGAAATAACATTCTTGTGCTAATAACATGGAATGACCTGAACCAAATAACTGGATAATGCCTCCCTGTACTAGACGTTTAACGATTAACTGAGCTACACGGTTAATTTGTTCACTTTCTTGTTGTGCCACCATTGTTAAATAGCGATTGACTTGTTGAAAATAGGTATTCATCATCTATCACCTTTTCATTTCAAACATTTCTTCCTAATTGTTTGTCTGCACCCTGATCCGGCCAGCTTTAATCGTTTGATGGAGCAGCAAGTGTTCATCTACAATCACTGCATCCGCATCATACCCTTCTGTAAGCTGCCCTTTGTTCGTTAATTTTAATTGCTGGGCAGCATTATAGCTGGACATTTTCACAAGCTCCTCCAATGTACAGTTGGTAATCTGACGCATATTTCGTACTGCTTGATCCATTGTTAAAATACTGCCTGCCAGTGAACCGTTCGATAAATGTGCGCCTGATTCTGTCACATGCACCAATTGACCACCTAAATCATATTCACCGTAGGGCATACCCTTCGCTCGCATCGCATCCGTTATTAAAATAATGCCGTCTGCCCCCTTCAAGCGATAAGCCATTTCCACAGCTCCTTCATGCATATGAATAAAATCAACAATTAGTTCAGCCTTTATGGCATCTACTAGCAAAACACCACCAACCACACCTGGATCACGATGATGGAATGGACGCATTTGATTGTATAAATGAGTCCCCTGTGATGCACCTAATTGAACAGCTTCCTGCATTTGCTCAAATGTAGCGTCGGAATGACCAATTGATACAATAACGCCACTTTCAGAAAGGCTTTGGACAGCTGCCATTCCATTAGGTTCCTCCGGTGCCAGCGTAATTTGTTTAATTTTTTGACCACTTAATGCTTGCCATTTTTTAATGACTTCCATATCTGGCTGGACAATATAATCAAGTGGCTGAGCTCCTGCACGCTGCTTCGATACGAAAGGTCCCTCAATATGCAGACCAAGTACTTCCGCTTCATCTGACTTTGGCTGAAATTGTGCCACATTGACGATGGCCCGTTCGATTTTGTCAAAGCTTTGCGTCATCGTAGTGGCTAAAAAGCTGGTTGTACCCTCTTTTAATAGTGATTGGGCCATGATATGTAACCCTTCATCAGATGCATCCATCGTATCCATTTGGGCAGACCCGTGAATATGCATGTCAATAAATCCTGGCAATAAAAACTTTCCTGAACCCTCTAATTGATCAACGCCCTGCGCGTGAATATGCTGGGCAATCTGAGCAATTTTGCCGTCCTTCATCCACACATCCATCTGTTCATCTCGACCACTCGCATTGACCACTGTGATGTTCCGAATTATTAAACTCAAGAAAAACATCTCCTCTTCTTGAACAAGGGCTGTTGAAAAGGTATCCATTTGCAATATGATTGCCTATGTTCCCTCTGCACACAGCCCCATGACTTGTTACTTTTTCAATGAAATAATATTGGTAGCGCCTGCTCTTTGGAAACTTGATTTTTCTAACGTAATCTCTTGCCCCATTAGGCTAGTGAAAACGACAGGGGTAATAATGGAAGGCACTTGTTCCTTTATTTTTGTGATGTCTGCTTTTAATAATGCCTCTCCACGTTTAATTGTTTGACCATCTGATACAAGCATGTCAAAGCCCTCACCATTCAGTGTTACAGTATCTAAACCGACATGAATTAATAATTCTACACCAGTTTCAGATTTTAAACCGATCGCATGCTTCGTTGGGAAAATCATCACCACTTGACCGTCAAACGGTGCATAAACAGTTCCATCTGTTGGACGAATCCCAAAACCAGGACCCATCAGGCCAGCAGAGAATGCTTCATCCGGTACTTCTGATAACGGTAATAAATCCCCTGTCATTGGCATTTCAAAATCATGGAAAGTTGTTGTTGCGTCACTTTTTACTTCTGCTGTCGCTACAGGCTGTTCCGTCAGCAACTGGACATTAGCAGGTGCTGGGTTGCCTTTTTGCAGACGTTCTTTCATAGCCTCCGCTAAAAACTCAACAGATGTTCCAATAATTACTTGTACATTGGTTTTACTAATACGCATAACACCTCGCGCACCTGTTTGCTTCAATGTTTTCTCATCCACGACACTGGCATCCTGTACGGACATACGTAAACGAGTCGTGCAGTAATCCACTTGCTGAATATTCTCTTTACCACCTAATGCTTCAATTGTGTAGTAGGCACGTACATCAATATCATCGGAAATAGCTGAATTTGATTCCCCATCCTCTTCCTCATCATCTTCACGTCCTGGTGTCTTTAAGTCCAGTTTTTTAATCAAGAAATAAAAGACGACAAAATATATGGCCCCAAAGCCTAAACCTAATGGTAGAAGCATTAATGGTTTATCGGCCAAACCTAAGTTTAGCAAGTAGTCAATTAACCCTGCTGAGAATCCAAAGCCATCACGGAACCCAACCATATAGGCAACTGCAAGGGAAATACCTGTTAATACTGCATGGATACCATAAAGAACAGGTGATAAGAACATGAATGAAAATTCAATCGGCTCCGTCACACCTGTTAAAAAGGCTGTTAAAGCGATAGATACGAACATTCCACCCACAATCGGTCGTTTTTCTTTTTTCGCTGTGAAATACATCGCAAGACAAGCTGCTGGTAAACCGAACATCATTATTGGGAAGAAACCAGCTTGGAAATGTCCAGCTGTTGGATCGCCTGCTAAGAAACGATGGATATCCCCTTTCACAATTTCACCCGCGGCATTCGTAAATTCACCGAAATCAAACCAAATAACCGTATTGATTACATGGTGAAGACCAACTGGTATTAATAGACGGTTGAAGAAACCATACATCCCAACGCCAAGTGATCCTGCACCGATCATCCAATTGCCGACAGCATCAATACCGCCCTGAATTGGTCCCCAAGCAATGGCTAAAATGCTCCCTAAAATCGCCATAGTGATGGACGTGATAATTGGTACAAACCGCCGTCCACCAAAGAATGATAACCATTCTGGAAATTTCACATTATAATATTTGTTATACAGTAAGCCTGCCGTAATACCGGCAATAATACCACCAAACACACCCATATTTAATTCTTCATTAACCGTCCCTAAAACGGCTACTAATACGAGGTGAGCAATCGCACCTGCAAGAGCTGCTCCCCCACTGCTATCATGTGCTAACCCCATCGCAATACCAATCGCAAAAATAATAGGTAAATTGCCTAGTATAGCATTCCCAGAAGCGGCCATAATACTAGCAATGTACTGAATGGCTTCATTCGGCACTGCTCCAAGCATATCCCCAGAACCTAAACGCAAAAGCAAGGCTGCTGCCGGTAATGTCGCGATTGGAAACATAAGTGACTTACCGATTTTTTGTAAGAAAGCAAACATTCTTTATCCCCCTTTGGTATAGTTGTCTAGACCACTTTTATGAAAAAAAAGCGTTTTCATTAAGTTGCTATTATTATAGGCGCAATTTGAAAAAAAATAAATACTTTTTTAATAATTCTTGATGTAAAAAAACCGTACCCTAATAAAGCATTAGGGCACAGTTCTTCTTTAAATTATGCAGTAACGTCTCGTTTCATAAAGGATGTATAACTAATCACTAGGAAAATTACAGCATAAATAGCTAATACAGTTAGCGAGAATGGCATTGTCATATCTGGAACCATTAACATATCTTTTTCATACTGAGTTAAATCTGCATGTGTTAGCCAAATGTATTTGACAATGTCGTATCTACTTAAGAACATAATGATCATGCCACCTGTAAATGACAGGAACATCGTTAAGCCGATTGCTAATGAGCTCGAACGGAATACTGAACCAACTAAAAAGGCAAATAATGTAGACATAACAAAATCACCGCCAGATAATAGATAATGGTAGGCTAAATCATTCCATACTGCCTTTTCAGCCACCTGACCATTAACAATCTCTAATTCCACACCTGAGCCTACACCAAATAATACTAAACCTACAATTGCACTCACAACTACATTTACAGCAACTAAAAACAAACCGAATAAGAAGGTTGTCAATAATTTAGACGTTAACACCTTCGCACGGGACATAGGACGAGTCAACAGCATTTTAATAGTACCTGTTGAAAATTCGCTGGAGACAATACTTGCGGCAGTAATCACCGTAAATAAAGTGACAAGTGTTAGCATATTGCTTGTAAAGGACATAAAGCTTGCAAGGCTGCTATCTTCTTGACTCGGCGCATCATGGGCTAATCGGTACTCCGAAATAGCAATTCGCTCTTCAAAAAATGCTTTGTCTTCCTCGGATATGTCCTCCTCTGCCAGCATTGCCTTATTATTTTGGATAGACTGCTGCTCTATCTCCTGCCATGATCCCTCATCTGATGATTTACCCTCATAATATTTCATGATGCCGCCAGGAACTAGAATGACAAGGACAAGCATAGCGACCATTGCCCACGTCCCTTTTTTATGCCATAATTTCATCCATTCATTTTGAATTAGCTTCAGCAATTTGTCCGCCTCCAGTCATTTCTAAGAATTGATCCTCTAATGTTTTCTGATGTGGCTGTACGGCAAATAGTTGCATACCTGCTTGCACAAGCCCTAATGTCAATGCAGGAACATCCTCTTTCTTCAATTCAATTACATAGCCTTGTTTCATTGCCTCAAACTTGTAATCATGTTGTGCCAGATGGGCAGAAACCTGCTCTTGTGGCTGTGCTTCCACATAGTAAAACGACGTGCTTTCATTATGAATTTCACGAATGTCGATTAGCTTCCCATTTTGAATGACGGCCACTCGATCACACATTAGCTCAATTTCAGATAATAAGTGACTGGATACAAAAACCGACACGTTATCTTCTGCCGCAATTTTGCGAAGGTACATACGGAATTCGCGAATACCAGCTGGGTCTAAACCATTCGTTGGTTCATCTAATATTAGAAATTTTGGTCGATGTAATAGCGCCTGAGCAAGCCCTAGTCGTTGACGCATACCAAGAGAATACGTTGCAACCTTTTCATGGATACGATTTTCTAGACCAACCTGTTTAACGACCTCCATGATTCGTTCCTTTGAAACATTTTTATGCATACGTGCAAAATGCAATAAATTTTTATAGCCCGACATAAATTTATACATTTCTGGATTTTCGACAATCACACCAACCTTGCTAATCGCTTCCTCATAATGCTCCTGTAGCGATAGTCCATCAATGATGACCTTGCCCTCTGTTGGATGCATAAGGCCCGTCATCATACGAATCGTTGTTGTTTTCCCTGCCCCATTGGGTCCTAAAAAACCTGTAATTTGTCCTGGATATAAATCAATGTTTAATTGTTGTATTAATTGCTTTCCACGAATGGTTTTCGATAGATTTTGCAATTGAACAATTGGTTCTGTCATATTTATTCACCCTTTCTTTTTAGTTACGCCTGAGCCTTTATCGTTAAAAGTGTTGGCGATCTTTATCATTGGAAGAATGACCATAAAAACCTTTCATCCATTGAACCGCATCTTTATTGGTCACATCACGCAATGTCTCTACGTCTTCATAAGCTGTGATAGAGCCAGCTTTTAATAAAATAATTTGATCTAAAATAGGTTCAACCTCATATAATTCATGCGTAGACAGCAAAATCGTTTGATTTTCAATGTCCGTAAATTGAATTAAACCTTTAATGAGCTGCTCTCGCACAATGGGGTCTAGCCCAGCAAATGGTTCATCCATTAAATAATAAGGAACTTCTCGGCCCAGTGTAGCAGCCATTTTCATACGTCCACGATTCCCTTTTGATAATTGACGTAGCTTCTTATTTTTATCCACCTGTAAAAATTCAGCTACTATACATGCCTTATCATAGGAAAAGTCTTCAAATTGAGAAGCGTAGTGCTGAAAGAGCTGTTCCCCCGTATAATAATCAAAAAACAAATCAGTATCTGGTAAATAAGCAATTTGATCCGCACTTCGTCGAGTAATTGGTTGACCATTCAATACCACTTCACCAGTTGAGGAGCGTAATAAGCCAGCTAAAACTTTGAGAAGTGTAGATTTACCACTACCATTTTCCCCAACGAGCCCAATGATCTGTCCAATAGGAAAGGAAAAGGATAAATCCTGTAAAATGGGCTTATTCTTATACTGAAAAGACACATTTAATAGCTGTAACATTCCTTCACCTCATGCTTTATTTTTTAATACAACGAGCATTTCTTCTTTGGAAAATCCCAACGCCTCGATAGATGTTAAAAAACTTTCGGCTAACTTATTTTTCATATCATCTCGTAATCCTTCGATGCGTTCCTCATTAGTCGTAATAAAAGTACCCTGTCCTCGTTTGGTTTCCGTTATATTCATTGCCTCTAACTCCTTATAGACTCGTTGCACCGTATTAACATTGACACCCGTTTCGACTGCATATTCCCTTACAGAGGGCAGTCGATCTCCAAGCAATATCTGCCCCTTTAAAATGTCCCCGCATATCCGATCGACAAGCTGACTATAAATTGGTTTATCACGTGAAAAATCCATCGTCATCGTAATACCACCTTTTCAAGCCACTTGGATGCCGTTAAAAAAAGCAGTACGATGAGTAAAATAGAAGCTACTTCTTCAACAACATAAATAGAGCCCAGCCTCCATTCCATCGTTGTCGTTGCTTTTACTTTGGGTAAAAACGGTTCTAATTTGCTTAACGAAATGGCGCCACGGTGGAAAACCGTGTCATAAAACTGACTCTCCGTTATTCGTACCCAAGCCGATGTGGTAAGTCCAAAAGCAACCATCGTCAATACAATGGAAAAACGCCCAATCACATGCTTCAATTGCAAGTAAAAAGCTAAAAAGAACAACAGTAAAACAAATAACATAAATTGGAAAATGGTTAACGCAATCACAATTCCTATTAAAACGAATACGATTTGTCCAATATTTGCGATAAACTCTTCTTTTATATTAAAGATGGCAATACCCACAAAGAGCGTATTAAAAAGCGCATAGCCTATGAGCGAACAGACCATCTTGGCTCCTACTAGCTTTGTGATGGAACTAGTGGAATGGAGCCAGCTTTCCTTAGCTTTAATATCCAAACGCATACTCGCTAAAAATTGTAAAACAGAATAAAATCCACCTACAAAAAGGACAAGAAGCGTAAAGGCAAATGCTAGCTGATTTTCTTTAGGGAAGAGATCAACAAATTGATGTAATCCATAGGGAACGATCCAAGAAAACATAATTCCCGCAAATATCCCCATTAAAAACCATGAGCGGTAAAGTACCCATTCTTTTTTTAAAAGTCCTACAAAACTTTTCATACTCAACACCTCGTGTCATAGTGTACTAGTCAGATATTACACTATGACTTCTTTATTTTCAAGTACCAAATACAAGAAAAAGGAAATGAGAGCCTCGTTTGATTAAAATGAAACATTTAACTTGTATAGCATGAGCTCTCTTCAGCTATCAATAAAGTCTAAAACAGAATACATTGCGAGGACACAAAGACAACAAAAGGCGGAACCAAAATGGAAAAAATGGTGCTATTTTACTACTATATTGAGTTTACAAATAGAGGGGGCATTCAAGGGCAAAAATTCCGACTCGGTATTGAAGGAGATGACATATCCGAAGTTAGCCCAATATATTGTAGAGGATATGAGATTGCTAATGGTTGATAGAGTAAGCATTCTTAACAAGAAAATGATGAATGAAAAACTTAAAAGACAAACCAAAAAGGAGAAATTAGGACGTACAGATTAGTCCGAAGAGTGCTATTAATTCCACTATCATGAAGTAAAAAAAAGAAGAGCCCTTTTTAGGACTCTTCTCAGACTGTAGACAAACTCAAAAAATTTGAGAGATTGCCTACAGTCTTTTTTGTTTTACAATGAAATAAAGTAAAGTCGTTGATTTTCACTACGGGCGGACGCTTTCCGCGGGCGGGGTCGAGCTGCTTCCCTCGCCTCGCTCAGTCCAGGATCTCGACTTTCCCGCTTTTCCCGCAGGAGTCGCCGCCCTTCGTTCCCATCAACTTCTACATAAAGTACTCCATCTACATAGGGTGTTGAAAAGTAAATTTTTGAGGTGATAAACGATGATGACGAAGAATCCATCCAATGAACGAGAACAATTAGAAATGTTAACGATTGATCCATTAGTTCCCAACAATCATTTAGTGCGAAAACTAGAGGCTGCTATTGATTTTTCATTTATCTATCCTTTAGTCGAACAGCTCTATTTACCTAATGGGCGTCCTAGTACTGATCCTGTTGTTCTCTTTAAAATGACGTTTATTCAGTACGTTTTTGGTATTCGATCCATGCAGGCGATGCTTACTTTTGCTGCCATGAATTAATTTAAAGAAACTAGCTACTTGGACGTGGCAGACAGCTTAAGAGAGCATTTATGCTCGAAGAGTATGTTGGATACAGCAATGATTTACCAAATATTGAAAATGAAAGAGAAAGAAAAATGACAAAAGCCATCGAGAATACATTTCTCGATGACTTTTGTCTACAGTCTGAGAAGAGCCCTTTTTACGACTCTTTTCATCGCTACACCATTTTGCCTACAACTTTTACTTTTAATCTTGTTGCGTTTTCTGGATGATACGCTAATGGTGTTTCTTCCACTTCAACCAATTCGATTGTTTCCGCAAGGGCACCTGCTAATACAGCTTGTTTTACTGCTTTATTTTGTGCATCCTCTAAAGATTCCTCCCGAGGTTCTTTAGAATAAATATAAATTTGCTCGTATTGCCCACTAATTTGTGCAATGGATGCTCCAATCGCATTTGCCACACCGCCAAATTCTGATTTAACAATAGTAGAAACACCATGAATTTTTTCTGGCACAATAATACTACCACCGCCCACTAAAACAAGCGATACATCCTCTGATGATGTTTTCATTTTATCAATGGCTTGTTCTAGTAATGAAGAAATTTCTTCTTGAACGGCTTTAGCGAATGCTTCATCAATATGTGCCACTAAATTTCGATCTCCTACTTCTGCAAGACCTAAACGGACGGCAATATCTGTGGTTGTCATAGTTGACCCACCAAATACTAATGCCTCTTCACTAATTTTATAACCGACACTATCGGGGCCAACGGTAATTTTATTTTCCTTCACTCGAACGATACTACCACCACCTAGCCCGACTGAAATAATGTCAGGCATTCTAAAGTTAGTGCGGATGTCCCCTACCTCCACTGCGACTGAAGATTCTCGGGGGAATCCATATTGTAACACGCCAATATCCGAAGTCGTACCACCTACATCTAATACCATTGTATTTTGAATTTGTGATAAATACGAAGCCCCTCTTATACTATTAGTAGGCCCACAAGCAATCGTCAAGATTGGGAATTGCTTTGCATAGTCGATGGACATTAATGTTCCGTCATTCTGACATAGGTACACGTCTACATTGAAAATACCCTCCGCTTGAAGTGCCTGAATAAAGCCCTGTGTTGTCGTCTCAATGACCTTGCATAAAGCGGCATTTAAAATCGTTGCATTTTCACGTTCAATTAAGCCTACAGAGCCAATTAGTGATGAGCAAGAAACCGGGAAATCTTCCCCATAGATCGCTCGAATCCAGTCACGAACCTGCAATTCTTGATCATTTTTAATAGATGAAAAGACACCTACAATGGCAATTGATTCTACCTGGTCACGCCACTCTTCTAAGAGCTTTGTAATCTCTGCGTGATTAAGCGCACTCAATAGCTGGCCATCGTATTCATAGCCTCCATGTGCGATTGCATAATTCCCTGATAATTTATCAATCATATCGGAAGGCCAAGCTGTATAAGGTAGCACCGAGGCTGTAGCTGGATAACCTAGTCGAATAACACCAACCCTTGCTAGCTTTTTACGCTCAACAATGGCATTGGTACATTGTGTTGTCCCTAGCATGGCATGTGTAATTTTCGTTTTATCAATGTTTGCACCTTGTAATAATTGCTGCAATGATTGTTCAATACCTGATTTAATATCTAAACTTGTCGGTGACTTTACACTATAAATTAGCTGACTATTATAATCTAAAAGAATAGCATCTGTATTTGTTCCACCTACGTCAATTCCAATCTTATACATGTTCAGCTACCCCCTTTTTCACCAATTCTTCAATTGGCACGAAATCATAATTATAGCCAAAGTATTTTGGTCCTGCAGTTTCTATCCCTTTTGCTGTGCGCCATTTTTCATGTGATGGTAAACCAATTACGCGCACACGTTTGCCATATTTTAAACTTTCTGTCGTCACAGGCAACAAGGTTTCAAAATCGACTAAACAAATCAGGTCTGGTGTCATCGCAACAACTTGATCGTTCTTTTCTGCCAGTAAATTTTCATTTTGGAAATGAACCTTCATCTGACCCTCTTTATAGCCATCAATTCCTTCTAGAAGCATTTTCCCTAAGTTAAAGCCACCCTTCGTTTCGCGAATTACATCGACAATTTTCCCTTGAAATAGCTCGTACCCTGCAATGAGCTTTAAAAGGCTTGCAAGCTTATCGTTCACCTCTTGATCTTTAGAGGCAATAATTTCACCGATTTTTTCAGAAAGTGTCACAATATGATGCACACCACTTTTCTTTAGTTGAGCACCAGTTGTTGGATACAGGCTCACCAAAGAGCTAGCGCCCATTTCAACAGTAGCGGCGCGGGCAATACGCTCTGTCCATTTATTATCAATCGTTTCAAAAATGCCGATATTGCCTTTTTCATCTGTGATGGCCATAGGCGTTGCGGAAATACCATCTAAGTTAAACGTCACCATTTGCAGCTCTGGGAATGCCCGCCCCATACCATCGCAATCAATCAAAGGTAAACCTAGCTGTGCAGCCACCACAATTGGAATCATTGAATTGACCCCACCCGCTTCCATCGGGTATGTACCGGCAATTTTATCTTTCCCTAAATACTGCGCAAGCTTTTGGAAAACTTTTACAAACTCATCACCACGAGGAAATTTCTCGACTAAAACTGATGGTGCTCCCATCATAGCTGCGGGAATGAAAAAATCCTCATCTTCCATTTCCTCCACGGAATACAGCCTAACAGGACCATTTTTTTCAATGGCAGAAAGCGCCATTAATTTCCCAATATACGGATCTCCACCACCACCTGTTCCTAAAAATGCTGCACCTATAGCTATATGTTCAATAGCCGCTTGATCTAAATATCTCATCTATGTTCCTCCAATATGGCAGTTTTTTGTACGGATACACGATACCCAATATAATAAATAAGAAATGAAATAATAATGCCGATCATCGGTTGATTAGGTAATGTCGGCAATCCAGGAACGAAAGAGAATACAACGGGCATACAGGCAATCACTGCCCCTACTAGCCAAGAAAACACCCCTAAGCGATTAACGCCTTCTACCTCAGCCCAGCTATCTTTATGTCCTTTATGGATAACCCAATAAGAAGCAATCATAACACCTGCAACAGGTGGAATCATCGCGGATAGAATGGACATAATTGGTGTGAAGTAATTTAAAATCCCTACGACTGCTAAAATCGTACCGATTGTCCCAGCAACAAAAATCGCCATTCTCTCTTTGTTTTTTGCTACGTCAAATACATTAATTAAGGCAATACCGCCTGAAATTGCATTGACCAAATTGGTTTTCCAAGTGGCTAAAATTAAGCCAACCCCGCCGATAAATGGTGTAGCAATATGCAAAAAGACTGCGGTAATGTCACTTGTTTGATAAGCAATTGTTAAAATAGCTCCTACGCCAATCATTAACACTCCAGCAGGAATAATTCCTAACGTAGCGGCCTTGAAAACATCCGAACGTTTTTTGGAATATTGCGAATAATCACCCGCTATGACTGCCCCTAATGCGAATGAACCAATGGTCACTGCTAAACCATCCATAAAACTCATATTTCCTTGTGGCTCGTAAGCACGAATGAACTCAAGCTGCTCCCCTGTTAATGTTTGGACTAAACCATATACACAAATAATGACTAATAATGGGACAGCAATATAGCTTAATATACGTAATACCTTCATGCCATATATAGCAGAGACCACCATGACCATACCACTTATGAACGATGCTAGAGGAACCGATATATTCAAGTGATAGATGGAAAGCAAATTCGCTAAGGCAACCCCACAAACATTAGCCTGAATACCAAACCACCCTAAGCAAGCGATTGCTAGGATAATAGATAAAATCGTACGAGAGCCTTTTTTCCCAAACACTTGCCCAGCAACATGGACAGTCGGCCTACCTAAATCACTACTTTGCATTCCTTGTAATACCATAATGAAGACGACGATTGCGTAGCCTACAAATGCTACAGCCAGTGCCTTCGATAAGCTCATACTTGTAATGAGTGTATTTCCTACCAATAAACTAGGAATACATATCATGGCACCACCCCAAATAATCCCTAAGCTATACCATGATTGAACATTGTTGTCATTTCTCAAGCGACTCCCTCCTTATACTTAGTTGATGGATGAATGTTTTTAATTATAAAGAAAGCATAGAAGGGAGTCTTTTGCCTAAATAAAAAAAATAATCTGAAATTTTGTTCAAAATAACAAAATTTCAGATTATTTTAATCATTAATTAATCGATAGAGCATGCAAGCCATATACACATCATAAAATTCGGCGTAAATAGTTACATCTGTGCCAATCAGCTCGCTAATTTTTTTGATACGATATTTCACCGTATTTTTATGAATATAAAGTAGTTCCGCACAGCGCTCCATACTTGCATTTGCATCTAATAAAAAGGTAATCAATGTCTGTAATGTATCATGATCATGTAAGATGGGTTCAATGACCGATAAATATTCCTCAATCATTTCTTCCCCTTGCTTACTTACAGCAATAGCTCGTTTCATGGAACGAACCTCAGCTGCCGTAAATAATTTTCGCATGGGGTATATCGTGTGGGCTTTATCCCCTACCTGATTGACTAACTGATACATCTGACGAACGGCCTTCGTGTTTTTCATTTTGGGTGCATAGACGATTTCTACGATTTGTCCAGCATAATTGGTAGTTTCATTAAATTCGACAGTAATTTCAAACTCATGGTGCTTGTACAAGCAATTTCCGAGTAGCACAATCATACAGTGGTCAATACATTGAATGACTCTTGTTTGATAATATTTAGACAACTGCTCTTCTAGCTCATCTCGAACCTTTTTTTCATCCGCTAAATCATGCATATATACTAACCACATCATTTGAATAGCAGAAACATCAATATGCAGGAGATTGGCTAATCTTCTCATTTTTTCACTTTCATCATTGATGATTGCTTTGACCAGGGCATATTCGCTGACCTCATCATGCTTGTCTCCCCATAAATTAATGGCGACTTGGACAACCTCACTCACCTTTTCAATTGTCTTGGCAGGTAAATCGGTATTTTCCTTTATAAGGAATAAAAAGAGAGGCTCCCCATTTTTTTGATGCACTCTTTTATAGTCAATCACACATGAGATGTCACTTTGTTTTAACTCAAATTTACCTGTTTCACGAAAAACTTGTGATTGTGAGCATTCATGGATAGCGTAGACCACATCTAATGATGAATTTCTTGGCCACATGACTTGATTGATAATATCCAAATGACTATTGGTTAGCAGAATATTGGCTTTCAAGCGATCTGATAGCATTTTCAATGTAATTTCCACACTTCTTAAATGCTCAGGCAATAAGGATACCTTCTCTAAGGTTTCTTTAACGAAATGGTCATTAACACCCTGATTACTAACAATCGCTTCCATAACTTCATAAATAACTTCATTATAACGGAGAGAATAATCATTTTTGGGCATACAGATAATTATAAACCCTTGAGATTCGGCTAAGGCAAGCACTTCCTCTGGTATATGTGGCAACACAATACCCACATAATATAAGATAAGGCCCAGCTCTCCTAAATCGTGTAAATGCTGAATTGTCTCACATTGCTGTTCCACACTATCTCGAATGGAATAAAAGGAGCTAATCACCAGCTCTTCTGCATACCATTCCTCTTGCACACGATTAATAATTTTCGAATAAAAATCAACATTCGATACTTCTAAAACAGATAAAGAAGAGACCGTGCGATGCAGATTATCTCGACCTGTTAAAACCTCTGCCCCGCGAAAGGAAGGCAATTGCAATAAATCTTTCACCGTTACCCCATGTTCAACCACCACTACTTTTCTAAATTTTCTATACAACGTCTTGTGAAGAAGAATAACATAATCACACCTGTCTTTCAAAATATGGTTATCTGCATATTTCATAACCTAATATGCCCGTGCTAAAATAATAGCAAAGTTCATGAGGGAAGAGAGGGAAAAAAAGGATGTCTAATCGAACAATTAGAGACACATCGTTTGGCATGACAATTCGAGAAAGCTTACAGGCAGATTGCCCAAGCTGCTTTGGATTATGTTGTACAGCATTAAATATAGTCGCTTCCAGTGATTTTGCCATGCATAAACCAGCAGGCAAGCCATGCTCCAATTTAACAGAGGACTATAGCTGTCAAATTCATAGCAAGCTAAGGATGAGCGGCTATAAAGGCTGTACTGTATTTGATTGCTTAGGTGCCGGTCAGCACGTTTCCCAAGTGACATTTAAAGGGCAAGATTGGCGCCAATCACGAGAACTTGCTGACAAAATGTTTCAAGTGTTTCCAATTATGGAGCAGCTATATGAAATGATTGCTTATGTAGCGGAAGCTCTATCCTATCAAATTGACAGTATGCTCCATGAACAGCTCCTCGTTCAATTAGAACAGCTACAGCAGGCAGCGGAACTTGACGCTAATGGTTTATTGGCACTGGACATGATGGCTATTCGTATGCCAGTAAATGCTCTTCTTTTAAAAACTAGCGAACAAATGCGACAACATCTTGTAAAGGGGAAAGCTTCTCTCAAATTGAATCAGCGCGGCGTTGATTGGATAGGTAAAAATTTTCAGGGTAAAGATTTGCGAGCTACTGATTTAAGAGGTGGCTATTTAATTGCTGCCAATTTACAAGGAGCCAATTTACAAGGGGTAGATTTCATTGGGGCCGATCTGCGTGATACCAATTTACGTGGTGCTGATCTATCGACAAGTTTATTTTTAACACAAATGCAAATCAACGCCGCACAGGGCGATAACACTACCAAACTACCTTCTTATATTAAACGTCCAGCACACTGGCAGTAAAAAAGGATGCCTCCATCGAGACATCCCTTAAGGCCATAAGCGTTTGTGAAAGACGTTCAGGCTTGCTTCTTTTTATAAATGATGGTTGCCACGATTAAAATTAATAATATGGCTTGGCCAATCATTGTTTCCACGGTTGGATAGAAACCTATCATGCTTATGACAGGTAAGCCATCGACAATTGTTGTAGAAATCTTATTAGTCAGCTGTAATGTATGCAGACTGACACCGATAATCTTAAAGGCTAATACATAAATGAGCCATGTTGCTACGGCAAAGAATTTATGAATAGGAATTTTCCCACTTGCCTTAAACAACACAATGGCAAGCAAGGCAAGGATAATGAGTGCAACTACAATCCCAAGGATAAACTGAGAAGTCGCCATTTTCGGTGCAATACCCGCGTAAAAAACAAGCGTTTCTGCCCCTTCTCGGAAAACAGATAAGAAGCTAATCGCTGCCATGGCAAAAATAGAGCCACTGGAAATAGCATTGCCCATTTGCTTCGAAATATAGCGATTCCAACTGACCACACTTGATTTACTATGCAGCCATATACCTACACCAATCATCATCGCAGCGGCCAGTAAGCCTACATAGCCTTCCATTAATTCACGATTCGTATCAATTGTAGCCGAGTTTAAAATTGTTGACATAAGAACTGCGGCAACGGCTGATAACAAAACACCCACAAATGCTCCAATATAAATCCATTTCCGCATTTTCTTTTGCCCTGACTTATTAAGAAACGATACAAGAGCTAATATAATGAGTAAAGCCTCTAGCCCTTCTCGTAATAAAATTAACGCTGCATCCCAAAGCGTATAATCCGAATCTCCTTGAATCAATTCGATTTCTGTACGGAATGTATTTAATTTTTTTGTAATTGCTTCTTGATCGACAGAGGATTTTAATAAATCACTTGCGATAATAGGCATATCACTTTCAATTTTAGTATAAAGACTACCATTACGAGTTGAGATTTCTATTTCAACACGTGGCCAAATCATGATAAATTCTCGAACCTTATTAGAGGCTGCCTTATAATCACCGTCATCTACAAAGTCCATCGCCTCATCAATATAAGCAATTAATGTAGCTAATGAATAGTCACCTTCTACCGCTTCTGCTGTTTCTTTACCCGCTACAAAATCTGTAATCGTTTGTTGTAAATCTGCAAATTGAGTTTTCATTAACGCGATATCAGGCTCTTCAGCAGAAATAGAGATTCGTAGAAATGCCATCTGTGTTTCGATTTGTCCATACATGGCAATACTTTGCTCACGTACGGGGCGCTCACTTTTGTTCCACTTGAGATTAAAATCCTTATAAGCTTCGTCAATTGCCTGAGCATCCTCACTAGCTAAAGCTTTTTCAAAGTCTGCCAAAATCGGCTTCATCTTTTGCCCAAACTCCGCTCGCTGTGCAGCCTCATCTACTGGATTTTCCAGTTTTTCTAGGGCTCGTAAAGCATTCGACAGGGCAGACAGCGCCTCTAATCGGTCATCCTTTGATGTGGCCTCTGTTGCTTGGGCAAGGATGTCATCAACCTTAGCTTTCGCCTCTTTTTGTTCTGAAGAAACCTTAGCCCAATCTGTGGCAAACTGTTCAAGAGCCTGTTTAGCCTCTGTCTCTTTATCCTGCTTTGTATTCATTAATGCATCACTAATTGCAATATATAAATGACTATAGGATTGCGCAGCTTGCACAGGTAAAGCTAAAGTCAGAAATAAAGCAATAACGATACTACAGCGCGTTAAAAAGTGCTTCACCTAAATAACTCCCCTTTTGTACACCAGGGAAGCAAGCAAACACTGCACTGCCTCGATGGGTAATATACTCATTCATTTTATCCATACGTCCCAAGCTATTTTGAATCGTTGTAAATTGGGCAGGGTCCTTTTGAAATGAAATAAAGATAAGCCCTGCATCATGAGTGCCTGTATTCGACATCACACCAGATGCATAGGAATACGATCTCCGCAAAATACGAGCTCCTGCTTTACGAGCCAAATGAACATGTGATGTATCAGGCATAATATAATTCCCTTTATCATCCTTCGCCTCTACATCAAAATCATCAAATTCCTTAGTTTTACCCATCGGTGCCCCACTATCACGGTAACGACCAAATGTAGCTTCTTGATCTTTTAAAGATGTACGATCCCATGTTTCAAGATGCATTTGAACTTTACGTGCAACTAAATAAGAGCCGCCTTTTAGCCAACCTTTATCCACCCAAACAACTTTTTTTAAATCCTTTTCATCTGTAATGGATGGATTCACTGTGCCGTCCTTGAATGCAAAAAGATTTCGGGGGGTCCCACCACCTGCTGGGAACGAGTTAAAGCCTGACTGTGACCATTTAATCTCCACTTTCCCAGATGCTGCACGCACTAAATTACGGACCGCATGGAATGCCACCTGTGGATCATCTGCACAGGCCTGAATACACAAATCACCACCTGTATATTCTTTCTGTAGCTGATCTTTTGGGAAATGTGGTAAATCCTTTAACTCCGCTGGCTTTAAATGCTGCATACCAAGCTTATCGAATAAGGAAGCACCCACACCAATAGTAATTGATAAATTGGCAGCATCTAAGCCCTCTGCCTCACCGGTATCACCAGTCGGTACTCTCGTATTCGATGAAATATCAGCCATTAATTCACCATTCATTAAACGCACAACAAGAGGTGTCCATTGCTGGAATAACTCTTGCAGTTCCTTCTTCGATGTCACTAACACATTTAAAGAAGCAAAATAAATATTCGTTTGTACAGGTGTTACAATACCTGACTGATGGGGGCCGTAGAAATTGACCTTATTGCTTGCCGTAGTACTGTCAGCCACAGGCTCAAAAACATCATAGCCCATTGCTTTCATTACACCACCTAAACCAGAGGCACCAATGGCAACACCTGCCACCCCAATGCCTGTCAGTTTCAACATATCACGTCTAGAGATTTTTTTATTCATCCATTTTTCTTCATTTGATGCTGTCATTTATGTTCACTCCAAAATGATTCCCATTTGACTTAATGGTTCTCCAAGCTGATTCACCGCTGCCGCAAGCGCTTTTGTGTTGTCCTCTGTTAATTCCTCGTAGGAAATATAACCACCATCGGCAGTGGCATGCTGTGCTAATAAATCGTCCACCGCTTTGAATTTTTCATCAAGCGCTGTGACTAATTTTGAATCTTTCGCTTCTAATTTTGAACGTAAAATTTCAAAGATTTTTTCAGCACCTTCAATGTTCGCTTTAAAATCATACAGGTCTGTATGGGAGTAAATTTCTTCCTCACCTGTAATTTTAGATGTTGACACTTCATTTAATAAATCAACTGCACCCGTTATCATTAAATCAGGAGTCACTTCAACTGTTTGTACGAGGGCATGTAATTCCTTCGCATCTGCCAGAAGCTGATCAGCCACTACCTCATAGCCCTTTGTTGTATTTTCTTCCCAAAGCGCATACTCAAGCTTATGATAGCCTGACCATTCTTCTTCACCTTTTCCTTCTTCCTGTATATCAGCTAAACGACCATCAATACGTGGATCTAGGTCGCCAAAGCTTTCTGCAATGGGTTCAGAACGCTCAAAATACATACGTGCTGGTGCATACGCAGCTTTTGCTCCTTCAATATCTCCAGCCTTAACAAGATTGACAAATTTCTCTGTTTCTAGTAAAAATTGATCCATTTGCTCTAATGCAAATTGTTGATAGGCTGCTAGTTCAGAAGATAAATCAACCTCTTGTGCAGCTTTATCTGATTGCTCTGTTTCTGGCTTATCTTCTTTTTTTGTATCTTCTGTATTACCACAGCCTGCCATTAGAATGCCTCCTGCTACTAATACAGACAATAATGATTTGTTTTTCATACTTCGTACCTACTCCCGATTTTGTTTTATATTGTGATGATAATGATTATCATCCTCTAATGCAAGATAATTTTTTTTAAAAAGAAAAAAACGTCATTTTTAAGTTGTTTTTTATAAACAACTAGAAAAAAGACGTTTTTTCCACAATATAATGATTCTAATCTACAAGATTTTTACTTGTTTCATTTTTTCATATTTACCATGTAAGAAATAATAAAGCACAATGGATAATAAAATGACAAAGACCATCGCAAAGAATATGGCACTGTAGCCCGCTGAAGGCACAAATAATCCTAAGAAATAAGGCCCGACACCCAATCCTAAATCATAAAAAATAAAGTAAGTAGATGTCGCAAGTCCTAAACGTTCATTCGGCGTTACCTTAATAGCAACAGCCTGTGCAACAGAGTTGAAGTTACCATAGCCAATACCTATACATGCTGCAGCAATTAAAAAAGCAATGGTTGTTGACGCTGAACTAAATGCATACATACCAATAGCAAAAATCACCAAACATGGATAAATAATAATATTAGCACCTCGTGTATCTAGTAATTTCCCAGTAAATGGGCGTGTAGCTAAAATGACAATAGCATAGATGATGAAAAAGTAACTGCCTGCTGATACTAAATCAAGCTCCTTCGCATAAAACGTCATAAAGGACATAACACCCGAATACGCAAAACCAATTACCAGTGCAACAAAGGCAATCGGTACAGCACGCAATTCAATGAAATTCGTCATCTTAAAGCCAGCCTTCACAGCTGCATCCACTGTCTTCTTCGGCGCATCTGGGACTGTTACGATAAAATACATGAAAAAGCAGATAATAGCTAAAACGGAATCAACAGCAAAAATCATGCGATAATCCTCAAATAGCTGTGTTAATAAAATACCGACAAAAGGTCCAATAGCTGTAGCCAAAATCGCACTTAAGCTATAATAACCAATCCCTTCCCCGCGTCGCTCAGGTGGTAAAATCTGTGCAATAATCGTCCCCGTCGCTGTACTCGCTACTCCAAGGGCAATCCCTTGTATTAAACGATTCAGCATAAGTAACGGTAAATTTCCTGCTATAAAATAGGACATCGTTGACAACATAAATAAAAGTAATCCGCAGAATAATGTTTTCTTGCTTCCCCAATCCCCAATAATACGGCCCGTTCCAAGACGCCCTAATAATGTTCCAATAATAAAAATACTCGATACAAGACCGGCTGTACTTGTAGACGCATTAAAATGTTCCACTGCATAAGCAGCAATCGTAACCATTAATAAATAAAAGATTAACGTAATGGTAAAATTTATGAGAGAGACAATTAAAAAGTCCTTTGTCCATAGTTTCTTTCTTGCTGTTACTTCCACGTTACTCGCTCTCCTATTGATTAATATTCATACAAATTCTTTCAAAAACCTGTGTCGCAATTTCGATATCTTGCTGAGGTACACCTGCCAGTGCATGCTCAAAAAATGGCTTCAAGTGAGCTTTAATCTCCTGCACAAGCTCCTCCCCATACGCCGATAAATACACAAGCTTTTCTCGCTTATCCTTGCCCACCATCGTTTCCACATAGCCTAGCTCCACAAGCTTATGTACAAGCTTCGTCACACTCGGCTTCTCAATAGACATAAAATTCGCGATATCAACAAAGGAATGCGGACCCTTATCCTTTAATAAACGAAGAACTGCCCACTGTGAGCTATATAACTGATACGGTTCAAGTTGCACATTTAGCTTATTAATAAAAGGCCTATACATTAAACGATACTGATTAAAAAACTCCTGCTCAATTGTCACAAGATCACTTCTTCCTTTTATATTAGTTAGCCTAGCTAACTATAAACCTAAAATCTCTATTTGTCTAGTCGGGATATCACATCTATAAAATAAGGGTAATTTGGGTGCATTTGTTATTTTTATATAGCACTTGATTAAGTGGTGAATTTCTTTGGAAGGAGAAGGAGAAATAATGAAAAAGGGTATAATTTCAGGCATGGTATTTATGTCAATTTTATTAGTCGGCTGTAATGGAGAAGAGAAAGGTGGACAAGGAGTAGAAAGCGAGCAGGAGTATCCGTCACTTCTTGCGATTCCCTTATTTTCGCCTCTCCACCCGCGCCTTCCTCATGCGTATCCATCACTTTTCACTCTCTATCCGTCACTTTTTCCATTCTATCCGTCACTTTCCTCACTTTATCCGTCACTCTTTGCGATTCCCTCATTTTCGCCTCTTCACCCGCGCCTTCTTCATGCGTATCCGTCACTTTTCACTCTCTATCCGTCACTTTTTCCGTTCTATCCATCACTTTTCATTGTCTATCCGTCACTCTTTGCGATTCCCTCATTTTCGCCTCTCCACCCGCGCCTTCTTCATGCGTATCCATCACTTTTCACTCTCTATCCGCCACTTTTTCCGTTCTATCCGTCACATTCCTCACTCTATCCGTCACTCTTTGCGATTCCCTCATTTTTGCCTCTCCACCCGCGCCTTCTTCATGCGTATCCATCACTTTTCATTGTCTATCCGTCACTTTTTCCGTTCTATCCGTCACTTTCCTCACTCTATCCGTCACTCTTTGCGATTCCCTTATTTTCGCCTCTCCACCCGCGCCTTCTTCATGCGTATCCATCACTTTTCACTCTCTATCCGTCACTTTTTCCGTTTTATCCGTCACTTTCCTCACTCTATCCGTTACTCTTTGCGATTCCCTCATTTTCGCCTCTCCACCCGAGCCTTCTTCATGCGTATCCATCACTTTTCACTCTCTATCCGTCACTTTTCCTTTTCTATCCGTCACTTTCCTCCCTCTATCCGTCACTCTTGATGTTTCGCTCACTTTGCCTCACTATCTCCCCACAAAAAAACTACAACTCAGTCTGGCTGAATTGTAGTTCGTTTCTATTCCATAATCCAATACTGTCTATGTTTCTTTATTCCGTCTGCTTTTAATGGGAGCTGCTGTAGTAGCTTGTAGGCGACGTTTGGGGAATCGATGGCAAAGAATTCGCGGAAGCTTTTATTGGTGAGCTTTGGACCTACTAATAATCGATAATCTTCGAGGGCTTTTTTCAATGCATCCTGGTCGACCCATTTACAGCGAGGGCAATGCCATTTTTTATAATGGTAGTTCATTGGCTGACCATTCGCACAATGGGGACATAGAACCCCCTTTACCATCTCCTCAAGAGGTACCTTCACCTCTCTTTTTATTGTGCTATGCAGGGACATGAGGTGCATAGCAAATCGAAAGAGGTTTTCATTCTCTACTGGTTGATGCAGGTCGAACCATTTTTGTAAATGTGTACGTAATCCGGTTACATGAAATATTGGCTGTCCATGAAAACCTTCTGATAAAATTCCATTTTTTGTTGCAAGCACGACTGCATGCAAAACAGGCAATTGAAATTTTTCTTGATGTAACAGTTTTTTCATCCATCCTACATGTCGTTCAAGTTGAAGAAATGGATCAGTCATTCCCTCTACCTTGCCTTCTGAGGTCATCCGTGTCAATTGTGCAAAGGAGGTATCATATGAGAGAACGCCTGTTATATTTTTGATTTCTACAATCAGTAAAAAGTGTGGACATAGAAAAATGGTGTCCATTTGGTGAGTAGAGCCGAAGTTATTCATCGTTTGAAAATCATGGAGAAAATAATAGGGGGTAGGAAGGTCTATCTCAAGCCACTCTGCATCTACACGCTGTTCGCCTGCGTGTCCAGCCTTTAAACGTCTTAAGTTTTCATCATAATTCGAGTACTCCTGGTGAGAGTTTGAGAGTCTTCGAACAATGGCTTCTAGTGTCTTCTGTGTTTCCGATATTCGACGTGCTAATAGAATCATTTATTCACCTCCTGTCTTGATTATATAAAAAAAGAACCTCAACAAATGAGGTTCCTAAAAACTTGCCATATCCATTTAGTAAAATAAATCTTTCTTTCATTTCAGTAGTTCAAAAGCCTTTGCTTTCGAGCATCCATTTACTCGTGCTATCACTTTTCTATACACTTTTCCGTAATAAATATAAAAAGTAAGGTGCGCCAATAAAGGCCACAATAATTCCCGCTGGCACTGTTGCAGTAGCAATGGCAACGCGGCCAATCGTATCGGACAGCATTAATAAACTTGCGCCAATGCATAAAGTCAATGGTAAAAAGAATTGGTAGCGTGCTCCGACAAGCTGTTTGGCAATATGAGGTGCCATCAACCCTATAAAGGCAATACCACCTGTTACAGAAACTGCTGCTGCTGCTAGTGCCACAGCGACGATTAATAAGCGTAACCGCTCGCGCCCGATATTCATCCCAAGACCTACGGCTGTTTGCTCCGTCATCGCCAAGACATTTAAGACATTGGATTTATAGAAAATGTACGGAATCCCAAGCACAAGCCAGGGCACTAAAGCCCAGAAAAATGGCCAATCCGTACCCCAAACGCTACCTGCAAGCCATTGGGCAATGAATTGCACATCACTACGCTCTGCTGAGGAGATTAATACCATCATAACCCCAGATAAAGCAGAGGCTACCCCTACCCCAATTAAAATCAATTGAACAGGTTGCACCCCTTTATGGCGTTGATAAGAGAAAAAGTAAATGCAAAGGGCAGTAAAAAGAGCACTACAAAACCCTACAACTGGCAATATATAAGCAAAATGTGGGAGATCGCCATTTACAAGTAAGTAAAAGACTGTAATCCCGACACCTGCTCCCGCATTAATACCAATGATCCCTGGATCTGCTAAATCATTGCGTGTAACCCCTTGTAGGACCGCACCTGCTAAAGCTAACGCCATCCCTGCCGCTGCTAATACCAACATTCTTGGTAAGCGAACTGAGAATAATACGAAGGATTCTTTAAAGCTACCGTTGCCTAACAAGGTTGGTAGAATGCGATCAAACGAAACTGAGGCTGGTCCTAAAGAAATGCCTAGAACAAAAATGAATAACGTGACGACAAGCCAAGTAAAAAGCCATTTTCGTTGTTTTTTGCGACCTTCTTTAAACAAATTGGCGTCCTCCCTTCCTTACTAATAGTAGGAAGAATGGTAGACCAAGAATCGAAACAATCGCTACAACTGGCGTTTCAAATGGTGCATTAATCATGCGACCTGCAAAATCAGCCGTCACCATAAACCAGCCGCCAATAATTGCGCTCATCGGTAAGACAAAACGATAATCCGTTCCTACAAATGCGCGAACAATATGAGGTACCATTAAGCCAACAAATGCTAGATTCCCAACAAGAGCTACGGCAGAGCCTGCTAAAATAACGACAGCAAACATCATAATACCTTTAATCAATGTTGTGTTTTGTCCAACTCCTACCGCAACTTCTTCATTTAAACTTAAAATCGTTAATTGTCGACTAAAAGCAAATGACAATAGGAGACCTATGACAATGACAGGAACAATCAATAACGCCTGCCATGTCGTGCCAATGAATCCGCCACTCGTCCACATCGAAACATCCTTGGAAATTTGAAATAAAATGCCTGTGCCTTCAGCAATCGCCTGTAATAATGCAGTAACTGCTGCACCAGCTAAAACAAGTCTCAATGGTGAGAAACCTTTCTTAGTAGAAGCACCGATCCCATAAACGATTATCATACCAATTCCAGCTCCAATAAAGCAGGCTATAATTAACGTATAATAAGAGAATTTCGGGATAAATGCCATCGTTAAAGCAAGGGCCGCATTTGCCCCTGCTGTTAAACCAAGTAGCCCTGGATCCGCTAATGGATTGCGTGTAACCCCCTGCATAATCGCTCCCGCAACTGCGAGTGCACTGCCAACAAAAATAGCAGCAATGATACGAGGAAATCGAATTTCACGTAAAATCGTGTAATGCTTACCACCACTTTGTCCGACAATTGCTTGATAGACATCTTGAATGCTCGTATTCGCTGCACCTAAGCACAGCGAGATACAAGCCGTGCCGATTAATACGAGCAATGCAAGCAATACCTGAAGCCAAAATGGTAACTGTCGAAACTTTGTCATTTGCCTTCGCTACTCTCTACTAATTATTGTAAAAATTTCTCTTCAAAGAACTTCAGTTGATGTTCTAATGTAATCGGGTCATTGAAATAAAAGGCATTTGCATTCACTTCAAATAAATGACCATTTTTCACTGCTTCTAAGTCTTTAAACCATGCTGCGTCTGTAAATGAATTATCTTGGTCTTGGAACATACTGAAGATCACATAGTCCCCTGCATAATCCCCTAAAACCTCTTGAGAAATAGCATAGTAGCCTGGCTCTAAAGCTGTTTCTTTAACTTTCTCAGGCATTTTTAAGCCCATTTCTTGATATAAAATCTCTGTTCCGCGTCCCCAGTTATCGCCATAAATATAAAATTGTTTATTAAAGTTTTCTGCGACTGTTACAGTTGCATCTTCCCCGATTTTTTCTTTAATTTTTTTACCAGATTCCGCTGCACGTACTTTAAAATCTTCTACCCATGCCGTTGCTTCTTTTTCTTTATTGACCACTTTACCGATTTCAATAAATTGCTGTAAATAGTCTACTTTCCCATACGTAAATAATACAGTTGGAGCGATTTCTGATAATTTATCAGCATTTTCAATACCATTTAAACCAATGATTAAGTCTGGCTCTAGCTCAAGAATTTTTTCGATATCTGTATTTTCTACAACTACTGCATCTTTAATAGCATCTTCAAAGTTCGGATTTTTCGCTGCCCATGCATCTACACCGACAACATCAACATCAAGCTGTAATAAATCCCCTACAAATGAAGATAACACGACTACACGTTTAGGGTTTGCTGGTACTTCAATAGGACCTGCTTCAGATTGATAAGTAATTGTTTCTGCAGAAGTCGCTTCTTTCGAGCCTTCATCAGCCTTTTCTATTTTCTCTTCTTTATTGCCGCACGCTGCAAGTACTAGTACGAGCATCATAAACATTGGTAATAACCACTTCTTCATTGTCTTTCATTCTCCTTTAAACGGTTTGTAATAAGTTATATGTAATGCATATTGGTTTGTTCGTTCGTGGATCTTTGCCAATTACAGCATCAATATTAAACACTTTTTTTAATACTTCTGGAACCATGACTTCCTCCGCAGTTCCAAATTTAACAAGCTCTCCTTGTGACAGCGCCACAATATAATCAGAAAAACGTGCCGCTTGATTTAAATCATGGAGTACCATAACAATCGTGCGCCCTTGTTCTTCATTTAGCTTGTAAAGTAACTCTAAAACCTCTAATTGATGTGCCATGTCTAAATAGGTTGTTGGCTCATCTAAAAATATAATGTCGGTTTCTTGAGCTAAAGACATGGCAATCCACACTCGTTGACGCTGTCCACCTGATAAAGCGTCTACAGATTGCAAGCGGAATTCTTCTGTTTTTGTCACTTGTAAAGCCCAGTCAATGACCTCTTTATCTTTCTGTGATAAATTGCCAAAGCCCTTTTGATAGGGAAATCGACCGTAGGATACAAGCTCTTCCACTGTTAAACCATGTGCACTTTCTGGGCTTTGCGGTAAAATCGCAAGTTCTTTCGCCAATTCCTTCGTGTTCATCTTGGAAATATTTTGACCATCCAGAATGACCTGTCCACTCTCATGCTTTAAAATTCGTGTAATTGCCTTTAATAAGGTAGACTTTCCGCAGCCATTTGAACCAATGATGGTTGTGATTTTGCCATCTGGAATTTGTAGCGATAAGTCATGCACAATCGTTTTATTCTCATAACCAACACGAATCGATTCAACTTCTAAACGCAATTCGGACCCTCTCTTTCATTTTACTTCATTCCATGCTATGATAGGCACTGTTAAAAATGATAATCATTATCACTAAAATTAGTCTAGTTTTATGATAAGATTTTGTCAATTACTTTTTTACTATCAATTAAGGATGTGGCAATAAAAATGCAACATGTGTATGATGTGACAATTATTGGCGGAGGCCCTGCTGGCTTATATAGCGCCTTTTATAGTGGTTTACGAGGATTAAAAACAAAATTAATAGAGAGCCAATCTCAACTTGGTGGAAAAGTATTACTTTATCCTGAAAAGCTTATTTGGGATATAGGAGGCCAGCCCCCTATTTTAGGTGAGAAATTTGTTAAACAATTGATCCAGCAAGCTAAAACATTTGACCCTACTATTCTAACAAACACAAAAGTAGATTTTATTGAACGACAAGAACATCTATTTATTGTACATACGGCAACTGGAGAAAGGCATTATTCAAAAACTGTTCTATTAGCGGTTGGTGGCGGTATTATAAACCCTCAGAAACTAACACTGGAAGGTGCTGAGAAATATGAAATGTCCAATTTACACTATACCGTTCAATCCTATAAACGTTTTGTGAATAGGGATATCCTTATTTCTGGTGGTGGCAATGCGGCCATTGATTGGGCTGTAGAACTGAGCCCCCTTGCTAAAAGTGTGACAGTGGTTTACCGTAAAGATACATTATCAGCGCATGAAGCAACTGTAAAAGAAGCCATTGATGCAGGGGTCCTAATTGAATGTAATACGACGATTACAAAGCTTTTAGCGAATGATGATAAAACCGCTATTCAATTAGTGAGATGTGAAAATTCGAAAACGAAGGAAAGTTACACTCGTCAAATTGACGAGGTTATCATTAGTCATGGCTATAATTGTGAAGCGTCCCTCACGTTTGATGAAGCCATTTCTATTCCTAAAAAGGATGATTATTATTTTGAAGGCAAAGCAACTGGTGAAACAGCACAGCCTGGTATTTTTGCGGCAGGAGATATTTTATCATTTGAAGGAAAAATCAATTTGCTGCTTGGGACATTCCAAGATGCAGCCAACGCGGTCAACTCTATTAAAACTTATTTAGAGCCAACTGCTTATCGCCATGGAATGGTGTCCTCTCATAATGAACTATTTAAAGAGAAAAATCGCTCCATTATCGAAAAAGAACTTGTCCCATCCCATTAGTTCGCAATAGAAACCCTCTTAAAGAAAGCATTCTTAAGAGGGCTTCTTTCTTTTATTTGAATAAACTTAATAGTGCCCCCATCTGTCTTAACATATTTACGCCATTCGTAATCGTTCCAGCATGCCCCATGATTGCATGTAAATGATCTGGCAATCTTCCTAAACCAGGACCTTGAAATTGCCGATTGGGTGGATAGTTAGGTTGCATCGCTCTACCTCGAAATGGAGGACCAAAAGTTCCCATATTGTTTGAAGGATAGACTCCTCTTCTATAATTCGGCTGAAAATGTGGCATTTATACACCTCCTATCTAAAAGCTCTCCCCTAGTATATGTGCATCATCTATGAAGGAATTAGACGTATGAAGAAGTATCAAAAATTATCTATTTAAAAATAGGATTTCTAGCTTTTCATCATATGTAAGGGAACCATACTAGTTTTCTTTTCATACTATATGAAAAAGAAGGTGGTTTTCATTCAAGACTCTAATTATCTCCAATTCCTAGCAAAATTTGGTGTTGGTGGTGCCCATCCTGGTGGCATCAATCTATCAAAGGAAATCCTAAAGAATGAGAGTATTCTGCCAACCTCTCATATTTTAGATGTTGGCTGTGGTACAGGGCAAACAGCTGCCTTTTTGGCTTCTTACTATACAACAAATGTAACGGGTATCGATATTAATCCCATTATGATAGAAAAGGCACGTCACCGCATGAAAAAAGCACGTTTACCAGTCAATATCATTCAAGGCTCGATTGAGGAAACATCACTCCCCAATGGAGCATTTGACTTTGTGCTTGCTGAATCTGTTCTTTCCTTTGTTCATAAACAACGTGCATTGCAAGAGATTTTTCGTTTATTAAAACAAGGTGGGCGCTTGATTGCTATTGAATTTACAATCCCTACGCTTCTTTCCTCACAGCTGGCAGACGATATTCAACAATTTTACGGGTTTGATGCTCTCTTTACGAAAAAGGATTGGGTTGCATTATTTCAAGAGATAGGGTTTCAAGATATTCGCATACAAAAAAATAAGGATATTTCCTCTAAGCCAGAATTCCACATTTCCAAGGAGATTGAATCCACATTGTATGATGTCTTGGATCAGCATATTATGATGAATGAAAAATACGATAATATTTTAGATTATCGCATCTATATCTGTACAAAATAACCATCTAGCCAGCATCCAAAGCGTTGCTGGTTTTTTTGTTATGACACCTGTCATAACGATTCTTTGACTCGTGTGAATAGGTTTTATCCTCCTGTTTTCTTATCATGAATATAAGAAAAACAAAGAAAGAGTGATGGAACTATGCAAACACAACAAAGGCTTCCCTTTATCGATATGCTAAGAGGATTCGCTGTCTTAGGGACCCTCGGAACGAATATTTGGATTTTTGCTTATCTGGGTGATTTATCGTATATTACAACGAGTAATTATACTGGTTGGTGGTCATTCAATGATTTTTTACGAATGTTAGTACTATTTTTTGTAAACGGCAAGTTACTAGGATTATTAACGATTATGTTTGGGGTAGGTTTACAGTTAAAATACCAGCAGGCACTTCGTAGAGGAAATACTTGGCCTGGCGTGTATCTTTGGACCATTGTCTTCTTAGGGGTGGAAGGACTACTTCATTACACACTGGTCATGGAATATGATATTTTAATGAGCTACGCCGTTACGGCATTTATCGTGGCTATTCTCATTAGATTAGGCGACAAAGTCATGACATGGGCTTTCTATCTTTTGGGTAGTTTTCATGTCTTCCTCATTCTTTTTATTTTTGTCGTTACATTGCTTGGGGCTAGCGTTTCCCTAAATGGGATGGAAACTGTCACAGCCATCTATGAAAATGGTACATGGCTGGCGCAAGTACAGCATCGCCTGACAAACTTTTTATTTTATCGAACGGAAGCTATATTTATTATCCCGATGAATGTTTTTTTATTTATCCTTGGGGTCAAATTCATGCGCAACGAGGTTTTTTCACCAACAAGTAAAGGTTATCAAGCTCGACAAAAGCTTTTTACAATCGGTGTATTCATTGGTATTCCATTGAATCTGCTAATTTTTATACCTGGGGGACTTTTTGATTTACCTGTTCGCTATTTATGTGCACCTATTCTATCCATTGGCTATATTGGAATTTTAGGTAAACTGGTAGAATATAAGAAGCTAGATTGGCTTTGGCAACGGTTTGCCAATGTCGGCAAAATGTCATTGAGCTGTTATGTCCTGCAAAACGTGCTGGCGTCTATTATTTTTTACGGCTGGGGGCTTGGCTTAGGCGGGCATGTAAATAGCCTTTTTATTATAAGTATGTGGGTTGCCCTATCTTGTCTACAGCTAGTACTAGCAACATTTTGGCAGCACCAGTTCCGTATTGGCCCGATGGAATGGGTTCGTAAAAAAACGATTCAAGCTCTGACAAAGAATAAGCAACAGAGGATGGTGTAAGCCATAAAAATATATCCCAGAGAACAAGTTAAACACTATTTAATCATCGATGTTGTATCCATAATTGTTTTAATTGCCATGGTATTATGGTCGCATTCTGTACTCCCTTTCACAGCTAAAATCGTTATTTTAGCCTTGTACTTAGTCGCCTTCTATATGGCTTTATGGAATCGAGATTGGAAGCTACTAATTGCCTCACTTGTAGGCTTCCTTCTCATTACCATCCTTGCTATTTACGAGGATATCTTCATGCTTATCTTCGGATTTACCTTTGCCGATTTATTAGGGAGGGCAAAATCAAAATGGCATATTGCTAGCGGAATTCTTGGTATAGCTGCTATGTTTTTAATCATTTTGTGGGCGACCGCAAATTCCCTAGCACTTGTTGACACACAAGTACTAATACCCTTAATGATCATTCAATTAGTATTCCCTGTTCTCATTTATTTTGTAGAAAAGTCGAAAAACCTACAAATTGAATTGGCAGATGTCAATACCCAGCTTGTTCAACAAGAGGAAAGACAGCGCATTGCTAGAGATCTTCATGACACGATTGGTCACACCCTGACGATGATTAAAATCAAAACGGAATTGACCACTAAACTTATCGACCGAGATCCTTCCAGTGTCAAACAAGAATTAAATGACATATTAGCTACAACACGTATAGCCTTAAAGCAAGTACGAGAGCTCGTTTCGGATATGAATTTTGTGTCTCTACAAACAGAGCTACTACACTGCCAGCAGCTCTTACAAAGTGCGAATATTACGACCACTATTAACAATCATTGTCCAAAAATTGTTCTTTCAAGTGTTGAGGAAACCATGTTAGCTTTATGTGTACGTGAGGCTACAACTAATATGCTGAAGCATAGTCAGGCTCAAAACTGCAACATAGAGATTGAATGTCGAAATAGACAATTTACCATTGCCATTCAAGATGATGGGATTGGTTTGGAACAGAAGGGGCTGGGTAATGGCATGAACTCGATGAAAGAAAGAATGCGTGTTCTGCAAGGTTGTGCCCTTTTTGAAGGGGGTACAAGGACAGGCACTCTCGTAATATTCAGCATACCAATTCAAGATGGAAAGGAGCCCTCAACATGATACGAGTTTTACTAGCAGAGGACCAACAAATGTTACGTGGTGCCTTAACATCCCTTTTGTCATTCGAACCAGATATTGAAGTAATAGCTGAAGTTTCAGATGGTCAAAAAGCATGGGACTACATTCAGCAGGAATTACCCGATGTTTGCCTGGTAGATATTGAAATGCCCCATCTGTCAGGATTAGAGCTTGCAGAAAAAATTAAAGAGGCCAACTTGCCCTGTAAAGTGATGATTGTCACTACATTTGCACGCCCAGGCTATTTACAAAAGGCCATGGATTGTGAGGTACATGGCTACTTACTGAAAGATGAACCGATTGATTATTTAATTGCTACTATTCGCAAAATCATGCAAGGTGAAAAGGTGGTCAGTAAAGATTTAGCTGCTACCTTATTTATGAAAGAGCAAAATCCTTTAAATGAGCGAGAAGTTGCCGTGCTACAACTGGTGAAAGAAGGCTTAACCACTCACGAAATCAGTAAACAATTATTTTTAACAAAAGGCACCATTCGTAATTATTTATCAACCTCTATTCAAAAGCTACAAGTAGAATCAAGACAGCAGGCCGCTCAAATTGCTAGTGATAAAGGCTGGCTATAAATCAGAAAAATCTCGCCACCTCTGTGACGAGATTTTTTGATAGGAGAACGTATACTACATAGTTCAATTACAAATTCACCTGTTTATTTACCTTGGAGAACTACATTTGTCGCTATCGCCCAATTATTTAATGGTGTCACCGTATAATTTACATCTGCTTTTAATGTGCCACCATTACCACGAAGTTCCACACTTCTGCCAGCTAATAAATCCGTTTTAGGATTATTAGTTAATTACAATTCCAATGAATTACTATTAATAGCCTTAGCAGATTGCAGTGTAAATGGTGCTATTTTTTTGCAACAAAGCTCTTTACATCAATTTCTGCCCAATGTGAGTACACTTGGTATGTAACACCTTGTTTGAAGGGAAGGTTTGACCTGCAGGTAATCTAAATTGAGGAGCTTATTTTCCAACAGCTGCTTGTGGAAAGGCACATAATTAGCTACAAACTCTTCCCCTTCACTTGTTATCACAGTCACATAGCGATTGCGCAATGAAGTAATAATATCAAAGCGTTGGCCACTTGCATCACGATTTTGACGAGATAAAAGCCATCAAGAGTGAAGCTTCTCGATGGCTAAAGTCTAGTCGTTTATTTTGCTCCTGCTGCAACAAGGATTTCTTCAATCTCCTTAAATCCTTTCTGTTTTGCGTGCTGTAAAGGTGACATATTATTTTTATCTGGAATATTGACATCAGCTCCATGATCAATCAACATTTGAATGGCCGTTTGCTGTGTAGGGTTGCCGTTATTTAATACAATCGCTTCCATTAATGCTGTCCATCCCAGATTATTGACATGATTCACATCGATGTTTGTGGTAGTTAATAATTCCTCAATGACATGAATGTAGCCGTGCTCAGATGCTGGAATTAATGCCGTTCCACCATAACGATTTACAATCGTAGAATCGGCACCTGCTTGAATCGTTAGCTTTAATATATCCAAATAGCCTTCCGCACCCGCATATAAGAAAGGCGTGTTTTTCATATCATCCTGGATGTTCACATCCGCACCTGCATCGATGAGTAATTTCACTGCTTCCACATCCTGATTGTAGGTAGCCATCATCAAAGCCGTTCGATTGCTTGCGTCTTGTGCATTGATATTCACTTTTTCATGTATAACTTTTTTTAGCGATTCTACATCGCTTTTTTCTACCGCTTGAAACAATTGACTCGTCAAATCTGTTGCCATTTCCTCATTTCCTCCTTTATCACGCCTTATGGTCTCCGTATCATTTGAGGCACATCCCTGCAATAAAAATGATAAAGCGATCATAGCTGCTTGCATTTTTTTCATTGGCTATTCACCGCCCTCACTATTTAATTTTAGCAGTCTATGTATAGTTTATAATTCATTGCTAAATTGCCTATTAACCATTTCTTAAAAAAGTCTAAAATTTTCAATTAAAAAAACCTCGTCAAGACGACGAGGCGGTGTCTTACACATTTAAGCGGTAACCTGCACCCCATACGGTTTCTAAAAACTTTGGCTGTGCTGGATCACGTTCAATTTTTTCACGAAGCTTTCGTATATGCACGGTAACTGTGGAAACATCCGCAGCGGATTCATAGCCCCAGTTCCGCTCATATAATTGTTCTTTACTTAATACTTGATTTGGATGTTTGACAAAAAACACAAGCAAATCAAATTCCTTGGTCGTAAAGGCCACTTCTTCACCATTCACCAAAACCTTTCGAGCTGATGTATCGATCGTAAGGCCATGTATAGACATCATATTGTTCGTTGGTTGGTTTGAGGCTAAACGCTCATATCTAGATATATGCGCCTTGACCCTTGCCACAAGCTCACTAGGACTAAAAGGCTTAGTAATATAATCATCTGCCCCTAACCCAAGACCTCGAATTTTATCAATATCCTCTTTTTTAGCCGATACAAATAAGATGGGGATATTGTTCACTGCTCGAATTTGTTTACAAATTTCAAAGCCATTCATTCCAGGAAGCATAATATCTAAAATAATTAAATCATAATCGCCATGAAGCGCCTGCTTCAGCCCCTCATCGCCATGATGCTGAATATCTACCACATAATCATTAATTTCTAAATAGTCTCGTTGGAGCTCTGCTATGCTCACTTCATCTTCAATTAATAGTATTTTTTTCATGATTTCCCCCCATTTCCTCATCCTTTTTCAATGAAATGAAAATGCTCGTTCCCTTTGTTAATTCGCTCTTTGCCCAAATATCGCCACCCATTTCAAGGACGATTTGTTTGGCAATTGCTAACCCAAGACCACTTCCACCTGTTTGAGAATTTCGAGAAGGTTCCGCACGATAAAAACGATCAAATATATGTGGTAATGCAGTAGGGTCAATTCCCGCACCATTATCTGTAACTTGAATGATGGCATCATCTACTCGCTCATGTAGGGAAATAATAATTTGCTTATAAGGTTTATCCATATATTTTTCACTGTTGCTCAATAAGTTGGATAAGACACGTCTTAGCTTATCCCTGTCCACCATAGCAAAAAGCGAAGAGCCTGCTGATATATATTGTAAATGAATATCTCTGGCAATAAAGTCAAAGCTAGCATCCTCCACATAATCATGCATATATTGTTGAAGATTGACACTTTCCATTTGGAACGGAACCTTTTTCAAATCTAATTTCGAGAATAAGAATAATTCATCAATTAACACGTCCATATCCTTGGCTTTCGTATAGATAGTTGTTAAATATTTATCCATTTTCTGTTCAGTATTCGCTACACCATCTTTAATGCCCTCCACATAGCCAATAATAGAGGTCATTGGCGTTTTTAAATCGTGGGAGATATTCGATAACAATTCTTTCCGATTTTCTTCATATTGAAGCTGAATTAGTACAGATTCCTTCAGTTTAACTCTCATTTCCTCAAACGATCGATTAAGCTGACCAATTTCATCATTAGAACGGGATGTAATTTCAAAATCTAAATCACCCGATTTAATCCGTTCTGCCCCTTCCTTTAAGGCTGTGATTGGGTTAATGATACTTCTAGACACTAAATAATTGAGTAAACCGATAATCATCATAAATAAGACAAATAAGATACCTAACAGAATGGGTAACAGTTCTCGCGTGACCTCCGCATGTGAACTAACCTCTCTTAATACAAAGATACTCCCTTCTGTTTTGTCTGGGAAATAAAAATCGAACTTCACATACGTATAAAAGGCTTGATTAATCATAATTGTGTCACGTGAATTAATATTGGTCGCTTCAAAACCTGGTAAACTTTGAAGCAATAGTTGTTGATGCTCTTGTTGTGTTGCATAAACAATTTGATGGTCTTTCCGCACAACAATCTCAATGGAAGGAGCATTTATGGTTTGTAGCTGTTCAATATCTAAAAGCTGCTGGGGATTTTTTTTTGCCAATAATTTCAAATCTAAAAAAGCATTTTCCTCTACCGTTGTTAAAGGCTTTTGGACATAAGACTTTTTGTAAAAATGCTCAATTGCTTTAACATCACCTGTAATGGCAAAGGAAAAAAGAAAAACCGCTGCAAGTAAAAGCGTGATGGCAATCATAATAACGCCCACATAAGATAGCAAAAACCTCGTTTTAATCGACATCTAAATTCCCCCAATAAGCTGAAACTAATAGCAATGTACCATACAAATCTTAAAACTTTATAAAATCGCGCTGAAAAATCTATAAATAATTTTCTGCATCAACATAGTATTCGGCTTACTCCAAATGAAATAAACAACAAAAAAAGATACGACACATTTGGGTTGTGCCGTATCCATTATCTTTATTTAGTTTCTTCTGCTCTTAGTTTCTTTTTGGTTTGCCATCCTAAAATGAAATATTCAATCAACACTACCGCAATCAATGAGGCACCAAACAATGGCATAATAATTCCTAAAATAATAAGGAAAATTACGAAAGGAAGTGAGATTTTATGTGAAATTTGTGGTGGTGCAGATAGCTCACCTTTTTTCCTACGTAAAATCCAAGTGCGAATCCCCCATACAATTACTGCTAAAAAGGCTAAACATACCAGTAAGTTTAACAGCTTATTTGGCCAGCCAAACAAATGGCCTTCATGTAAAGGAATGCCCCATGTAAAGAATTTCGCCAGCATACCATAATCCTCATAGTTAACCTGATCAATAAACTTGCCGCTATATTGATCAAAATACATCGTTGCCTCGTCTGTAGGCTTGACATCAAGTCCTGTTACACCTGAATTACTGGCCTTTGCCACTGTAAATACGCCTTCTTCGTTTGATGGATAAATAATCGAATAAGGTTTGGCAATATTCATGGCAGTTATTTCTTTTTCAAGATTAGCAATGGTCATTTGGTTGTCGTTTGTATAACGGACAGCCCCCCCACCGTGATGCTGTGCATGTTCTCCCTCAGATGATGGCGCCTCTAATTGACGCGTTGCCCATGGAATTTCAGACACATCGGATGTTGGTGGCTTTTGCTGTAATAATGGGTAGCCGAAAGTTGGACTTTCTGACGCTATATTTGCCAATATGGAACCTTGAAAAGCAGACCATAAAAGCCCTGTAGCAATGAACATCACCATGGGAATAGTAATGATTGTCCCAACAAGCGCATGGTATCTCTTACTTTTTTGTCGTTTATTTTCCGATTTGCGCTTTTTCAATAAATCCCCTTTAAACGTCATATAAAGTCCGGATAGTAGTAAAAAGATTGTCCAGCATGCCGCTAGTTCTACTAAATAATTGACAAATGTACCACCAATAAATAATGAGCTATGGGTATTTCTCATAATATTAGAGAATGTATAATTGGCATCCTGACTACCAACCATTTGATAATGATCATCTAAAAATACATACTTCTGTTCATTCCCATTTGATAAAGTTAAACGCGTATTATAAGGCTCTTCCAACATAATCACTTTTGTAGTGGAGTAACCTGCAAATGCTGCCTCTGCTTTTTCCACTGCTTCATCAATTGTTAAGACCTCTTCTTTATGGCTATCGCCAAAAAAATAATCATCATATAAACGATTTTCTACATCTGTAAAAAACAAATAACCAATCCCACTTAATGTGAGAGATAGCAGTAATGGCGTAATACAAAGGGCTGCGAAAAAATGCAAACGCCAAAGCCTTGAATAAAGCAGATTTTTCATTTTTAATCTCCAATCTATTTGATCAAATACGCCTCACCGTAATGGCCGCTGACGTTAGGCTACGGCCAGATTTTGAAGAGGAGCTTGGCTGGAAAGTTCCTCTTCAAAATCTGTGATATCCGATTGAGGCATTATCTTGATTCAGTAGGCGTTTGAACACTTAATAAGCATTCATCACTCCCTTTGAAGGAGGAACCATCTGTATTTGATACTACTTTCAGTACAAACAGTTGCTGAATGAAGATAAATATCAAATTTATTATATAAAGTAAAAGTGAAATATGAATGAAGTCCTAAAGGCGGTTTTATGACAAACAAATGTATTCCTAGTGGTATTATCCTATTTAAAGATGAAACAATCATAGCCAAACAAATGTGGACACAAGTTTAGCTACGATTTAGGAAAGATTTATAAACTCAAATTCACAAGAATTTTACACGGACTTCGATTTTTCATTAATGCTTTAAAGCCTTTCTACGATATCTTCTAAAGCAATTTTGCTTGTCATAACTGCCTGCCCATCGATTACCCCACGTGCCAGTATTCGAATGACCTCTGGGAAAATATTCACGTAAGCGAATTCACTGCTCTCGCTGCTTTCATAGCTTGCAAAATTAATAAGCCATTGAATTTTACGCCTTCCACAAAAATGTTGTCAACAAATGCACAATCAAAAAGGCTACCCCATCAAGAAGTAGCCCTCAAACGTTGATTATCCAATTAATTCCTTCATCACATTCGCGTACGCTGCTAAAATAGATTGCTCATGTGCTGTATCATGCCCAACATATTGTTCAACAAGCTCCTTTAAAGGCTTTGGCTCTTGCATAATTTCTAATTTAAATAAACTTTCATAATACTCAACAACTTGTGGATTCATGTGGACCACTCCTTTAATAATTTACATAAAAAAGACATCTTTCCCTCATTAGAAAGATGTCTTTTATGACAAATACACGACATAATACGATGTTTGCCATATGGAAATAAGCTTTCTATTCTTCATAGAAGCTATCTTTTTAGCAATCATCGTACTATGAGCATGCAGGAGAATTTCTCTAGTCACACTCAACACCCCCTATCCGCGTAGGTTTCTTGGCTGTACTAGATAAAGGCAGGTCTCCTGGCTTATGTTCTTCACACCTTTCACCTTCCCATTACAAGGCGTAACAGTGGTCTCTTGAAATGTGCTCCCATTTACAGTTGCGGGACAGCGTCGGATTTCCACCGATCTTCCCTTTTAAACAAACCCAATTTGGTTTGTACCTCTATCCTATTATTCCGTTTTTATTATTATACCATAAGGTTTGTATGATCTTAATAGATTCAAAAAACTATAGTTTATTTACTCATTCAGCTATTTCATAATATTCTTCATGGTTTCACTTGCATTAAGTAAGACTTTATGTAGAAGTTGATGGGAACGAAGGGCGGCGACTCCTGCGGGAAAAGCGGGAAAGTCGAGATCCTGGACTGAGCGAAGCGAGAGAAGCAGCTCGACCCCGCCCGCAGAAAGCGTCCGCCCGTAGTGGAAATCAACGGCTTTACTTTATTTCATTGTAAAAGAAAAAAGACTGTTGGCAAACTCTCAAATTTTTTGAGTTTGTCTACAGTCTGAGAGTAGACACGACCTTTCATTTCAACTATTTTGAAATTAATCTATAATTAGCTATAAGTATTTGAAACAGGAGGTCTAACTATGATTATTGCTTTACATCATGTGCAAATTACTATTCCAAAAGGGTCAGAGAATCAAGGGAAAGATTTTTATTGCGGTGTCTTAGGTCTGAAAGAAATAGAAAAACCCGCTTCTCTTAAAGGCAGAGGCGGCTTTTGGTTACAGCTTGGTCACCAAGAGATACATGTAGGAACAGAGGATGGCTTTGATCGATTGTCGACCAAGGCTCATATTGCGTATCAAGTTGAAGATATTGATTACTGGAAGAAGAAACTAGCCGAACATCAAATCGAAATAGAAGACTCTGTACCTATCCCCTATTATGAGCGTTTTGAATTCCGAGATCCCTTTGGTAATCGAGTAGAAATCATACAGGCAATTGCCTAAACTGCCCTATTTTGGGCAGTTTTTTTAGATGAAATCCTCCCATATTACAGTTTACTGAAACATTTGTAATATAACTGTAAATTCCTTCGATAAAGCCATTTATAGCAGGCGTTGAGGCACTCCCCCACACCTCCCTGGCAACATTTACCGCCAAGAAGCCCTATATTTTCATGCTACGATTATTTCCAAGGCAAGACGATACAGGAGAAATCCTACTAAACGCTTCAGGAGGTTATTTACAACATGAATAAACGATTTTTATCTACAACACTTGCATTAACCATTGGATTTAGCTCATTCGGATTAGTCCAAACAGCGACGCAGCCAATTCAAGTAGAGGCAGCTACAACAAATGCACAAAACAACGCTCAGGCAGTTGCCGCTAAAGCCAATCAATTGATTCAAACTGGTAAAAGCTTAATGGGTCAAGCGACATATAGCAATACGGTTTACAAGCCTACATATCCTTATAAATTTTCTTGTGCTTCATTTTTAATGTATATCTTCGAGAAAAATGGTGTAGATCTTGGGACGTATAATGAAAACTATATGATTCAACAAGGTACGTATGTAGCACGTAACCAATTACAAAAGGGAGATTTACTATTCTTTAAGAGTAAAAAAACAGGAACTGACCCCGACCATGTAGGTATGTATATAGGTGACAATAAAATGATTCACATGGCTGATTCCAAGCAAAATATTGTGATCTCAGATTTAAATAGTAAACCTTATTATACTGAAAACTATGTATCAGCACGACGCGTTTTACCTACCCTTCTATCTGCCAACCCTGCAACAAAAGGCGATAAAATTGTAGAGAATGCGCTAACGTATAAAAATAAAGCAACGATTAGTTCTTCAACAAATGAATCGAGCCTACGCTTTACAGCCCCAGCATTTGTCGATTTCGTCTATCGTAAAAGCGGTGTGACACTTGGTGCAAAAACGTTAACTGATTTAATGAACCAAGGATCAACGGTAGCTCGTGCAAACTTGAAAAAGGGTGATTTAGTATTCTTTAATAGTGTAGCAGGCTCAAAAAATCCTTCTATTGTTGGGATTTATGCCGGTGATCACCGTATTATCATCCCAAATTCCGATGGTGTGATGACGAGAGTTTTATTAGTTGATTACTATAAAGAACACTATATTACAGCTAAGCGGGTTTTCTCTAACACCCCCTCTGTAAGTGCACCTTCAGCGAATACGTCTGCCGATAAGATTATTGCTACAGCTTCAGGTTTAACTAGCAAAGCAAAATTTGGTTATACGTATAATGAGAGTGCACTAACTTTCACAAGTGCGGGATTTACGTACTATGTATATAACAAGAATGGCATTGATTTAAAGGATAAACTAGCGAGTAAACAAGCTTTAGTCGGTACAAAAGTGCTCAAATCTCAGCTTCAAAAAGGTGATTTATTGTTCTTCTCAACGAATGATGGAGGAGCAACTATCACGCAAACAGGCATCTATTTAGGAAATAATCAATTTATTAGTATGACTACTAACAATGTTGTTAAACAAAATTTAAGCTCCACTTGGGCGCAAAAGAACTATGTTACAGCTCGACGTGTGTTAAAATAACAAGCTTTAAATGGTAGGGTGTCTCAACTATTAGAGACACCCTTTTTATTTAAGATAAATTTTTAAGATTGTTGGCAAATTCAATCATAGATTTACTTGACATCGGTCCTTTTATGAGAACAATGGTGTCCGCGTCAAGCTTTGGTTTCAATATTTCTAAAACACCTATTACATCTTTAAACGTATGAACCTCTGCTTTAGTTCCATCTTTTTTCGCTTGGTCGGCAATTGCCTCTGCCCTTTTGCCAATCGTAATTAATGTATCTATCTGTCTTTCAGCTACTTTGGAGCCAATTTCCCGATGATATTTTTCTTCAAAATTTCCTAATCGCTTTATATCCCCTAGCACAAGAATAACTTTTTTCTCTTTTCCTACTGTATCTAACACTTTCAGGGCTGCCTCGACAGAAGTTGGATTATTGGTCCACGTATCATCAATAATGGTACTGTCACCTAGACCTGTCGTAAATTCTAAATGTCTCGCCATTTGTTTAAAGGATCTTAAACCTGCAATAGCTTGGCGTATAGAAAGTCCCATTTCGCTACAGGCAGCAATGGCGGCTAACGCATTATATACTTGATGCTCACCGTAACCCGGCACAAATACATTGTATTTAGTGTCTGCTACTTCCAGCACAAATTTCATGCCTGTATGAGTAAATTGGATAGCAGAAGCTTTGTAATCAGCCGAATCCTGTAAACCAAATTTAATAATTTTCCCTTTAAATTTTTGGTAAGATATTTTTTCGATGTTAGCATCATCTGCATTAATGATTAGTGTACCATCTGCTCGAATACCCTCTACAATCTCTGCTTTCGCTTTAATATAACCTTCAAGATTGAGACAGCCATCTAGATGGTGAACACCAATATTCGTAATAATGCCGATGGTCGGCTGATAAATCATGCATTGGTGTTTTATGTTCCCTGTATTCCCCAAGCCTAGTTCAAAAATGGCTGCCTGTGTTTTATCATCCACGCCCGTCAAATAGGGTAATGATTGCCTTGGCTCATTTTTACTACTTACAGATGCTTGCACTTGCCAATGCTTACTAGCGATATGTTTTAGCATCTCTTTTGTTGTCGTTTTACCACAGGTTCCAGTCAATGCCACAACCGGAATATGAAAAAGACCACGATAATATTCGATAAATGTCCAATAGGCCTGCGCCACGCTTTTGACGTGTAAAACCGTTGTATTATCTAACGCATTTTTTAACTCAGTAGCTGGTTTATCAGATATGACAAGGGATGGTCCCTTCCTATCAATCTCTTGCCAGTTGATTTTATCACTTCGACTCACAAACATAAGTGTATGACTTTGAGTTAAATCATGTCGATTATAGTAAATTGCATGCTTTACAGACCATTGATCTGATCCATGGATAATTTTCCCCTGCAAGACGCCTCTAATTTTTTGCACACTAATGGATTGCAAGTGTACTACGCCTCCTTTCTTTATCAATCTTGTACATACCTATTCATTCTCTTGATCACGAGTGCTACTTTTCTGATCAATTACTATACCTTATTAGAGTGGTATTCTATGTGACACAGTTAATATCCTAACCATGAAGAAGTGAGCTAAACTGTGGGCGGCGGAGGTTTATATTTAAGCTCAGTTGCTAATTTCGAAACCTGTTCACTATACATATCACCCTTTATGAGGACAATCGTATTTTCATCTATAATCTTCTGCAACAATGGATAAACAAGCGTGCTATTTTTATAGGTATAAACTGGAGCGTTAAAGCCTAATTTCACCGCATGATCAGCCATAATCCGTGCATGCTCGCCAATAGTAATTAGCACATCCACACCAATACGTTGGATTAATTCACCCGCTTGCTCATGTATAATATAGCCCCATGAGCCCAAATCGGTAATCGTGCCAATAACAGCAATTTTTTTCTTTCCATCTCCTAGCTCATTCAACACTTTTAAAGCCGCCTCTAAGGAAGTTGTCGTAATACTCCAGGTATCATCTAAAAGCATAGAATGATTAATGCCTTCAAAGAGCTGTAGTTGTTTTTTCAATTGACGGAAAGATTGGAGTTGATTGGCTGCAACTGGAATAGGTACCCCTATTTCATAGGCCGCTGCAATGGCAGCAAGGGCGTTGTACACTTGATGTTGACCAAATCCCGGTACAAAAATATCATAAGTTTTTCTATTATGGTGCAGCTTAAAGTTCATACCCTTTTGATAATATTGGATATGACTTGCACGAAAATGACAAGAATCATGGATACCCACCTTCACTAAGCGCCCATTAAACTTAGATATATCTAGTTTTTTAGTATTCATATCTTCGGCGTTTATGATGAGGGTTCCTTTAGGTTGAATGATATCTAGCATTTCTCCCTTTGCCTGAATATAGCCTTCAAGCGTCTTACAATAATTCAAATGATGGGCACCGATATTCGTAATAATCCCAATGGTCGGCTTGAAATACTTCCCTGCATTCGTGACATCTCCAGGTGAGCCAACAGCTGTTTCAAATACAGCCGCCTCTGTGTCATCTTCAATATTCAGTAAATATTGCAATGATGCCGTTCTTGAATTACTACTTAATGTCGTTGCTGTCACTTGTCGATCAGCAGAAAGAATATGTTTAATCATCTCTTTCGTCGTTGTTTTGCCTGAAGTACCAGTAATAGCAACAATGGGGATATGAAATTGATTGCGATAAAAGTGAACAAACTTCCAATAGGCCTCATCTACATTCGCAACCTGTATGATAATAATCTTGGTTGGAATCTCTGTGGGCCGATATGCTCTGTCGGTCACTATTACAAGAGGAGAAAGTGGCTCAAGACTTTTCCAATTAACAATACGTTTACTTGTAAAAAGGGCCGTATTGGGCTTTTTCACTTGTTTTAATCGATAAGCACCATGCTGTATCAGTATGTCCTCAGACCCTTGCACTATATAGCCCGCCGTAATCACTGCTAAATTTTTCACCGAAAGAGGCTTCATATTTTTTCTCCCTCCTTTCTTTTCTAGTATATGTAACCTCTTAAAAGTTGCTTGGATGTAGACAAGATACACAACTAGAAGAAAACTATTTCTTTGCATATATATAAAGGTGATTAAGTATCTAAGTACCAATAGAAGGAGTGATATACCTGAAAGCGATTGTATTTATCGGTACAAACAAATCCGGGTCTAGTCGTGAAGCAACAAGAGTAGCAGAAAGATTAGGCTATTTCACAATACTTTTCACCAATAATGAAAAACAACTTCAGCAGCGCCGATCTTACCCCGATATTCATAGAATGATTCTCATTGATACTTTGAATATCGAAAGAATGAAAGAGGAAATTGATAAACTAGGGAAAACCGGATTAGAGATAAAAAGTATCGTTAGTTTTGTTGATCCATTTGTTCATATTGCTTCCATGCTATGTGATGAATTTTGTCATAACTACACATCCTCTTCCGCAATTGAAATCATGGAGGATAAAGAAAAGACTAGAAATCATTTGAAAGACCAACCATACTCACCAAAATTTTCGCTCATGAAACCTAATGAGCCTATTGCAAAAAATTTAACATTTCCATTAATCGTGAAATCACCAAAGTCAACAGGTTCCAAAGATGTACTATTAGCAACGGATGTCGACCAGCTTCAAAACCACCTCAAAGCATTGCGTAGTAAAAATCCCTATGAAACGATTATGATTGAAGAATATTTGGAAGGCCCTCAATATTTAGTAGAGGCGGTTGTATATCAACGGCAATCACATATAATTGGCATTATTGAACAGGAAATTACCCAAGGGAAACGGTTTATCATAACAGGCTATGGCGTTTTAGTGAAAGCCCCTTTGGATATTCAGGCAGGCATTGAGGAAGTTCTTCAGTCCATTGTCAAAGCATTTGATATAGAAAATGGCGCTCTCCATTTGGAACTCCGATTGACAAAAAACGGCTGGAAACTCATTGAGATTAACCCAAGGATTTCTGGAGGTGCCATGAACAACATGCTTCAAGCGGCACTCGGATTTAGTTTAGTAGAAGAAACATTGAAGCTTCTGCTTGGCGAAGAGCCTAACTTTCAGCCTAGACATAAAAAATTTGTTTACACAAAATATGTCATTGTAGAAAGCAAAGGAATTTTAGAAAAAGTAATTGGTAGAACAAGAGCGACAAATTCAACGGGAGTGGTCGAGGTTTATGTTAAACCAAGGAAAGGTACATTCTTAACCCCTCCTTTATCAATGGGTCACCGCTATGCCTATGTCATAGCACAAGGGTCAACCTTATCGGAAGCTCGGAATCATGCAACAAATGCCGCCAAAGAAATCAAATTTATTTTAAGAGTATGAAAAAAAACCCCGAATAATTGCCGCTTGCCAGTGGACAGTTACTCGGGTTTTTATATGCATTCCGTTATCGTGACGTAATGATTATTCTTCTTTCAATGTTTGGTCCAAATATTTCACCGTCTCAAACATATTCGTTTTACTAGCTCCCTTTACGAGAATCGTATCATGAGGTTGTATGAGTTTATCTAGCAGTGCATGCAAGGCATCTTTATTAATAAAGTGGTGGACCTTGGATGGGTCCATCCCCATCTCAATTGCGGCATTACTCATTTCATCAGTCCTAAATCCATAAGTGATGAATTCATCAATACCTACCTTATAAATATACTCGCCAACCTTCCGATATTCTTCTTCCCTCAACACCCCAAGCTCCCGCATTTGTCCAATAATCGCTACTTTTCTTTTTTTGGCAATATTGGTCAATACATCAATGGCAGCTCGGACTCCTTGTGGATGGGAGTGAACCGTATCATCTATGACCGTTATATCATCACGCAAGTTATAAATCGTTAATCGTCTTGGTGGCTTTTTAAAGTTGAGCCCTGCCTGGATATCCAATGGACTAAACCCTAAATAATCAGCTACAGCTACAGCATTAAGCGCATTATAAACATGATGCTCCCCTAAAATAGGAATATACAATTCTATTTCTTGACCATGTAGCTTCATTTTAAAGGACATGCCGATATCCTTATACTGAAGGTCATATGCTCGGTAATCTGCATCACTTTTTATGCCCACCGTTAACATTTTCCCTTTAAATTGCTGTGTCTCTAAATATCTTGAATTATCATCATCCTTATTCAATATAAGTAGCCCTTGTTGGTCCATCCCATGAATCAGTTCCGACTTTGCCTTCGCAACCCCTCTTACATCCCCATCAAAGTTACCTACATGGGCCAAACCAATATTCGTCACAATACTAATATTCGGCTGTATAATGCTACAGTGATTCGAAATAATACCTGGGTACGCCATGCCGTATTCTAATACGACAGCCTGATGAGAGTCATTGATTTCTTCCTTATGCTTTTTTGTATGCTCTGTCGTATTCCAATAATCCTTCGATTCAAACACATTCCATTTTTTTGATAAAATCGAACCGACAAATGCCTTGGTTGTTGTTTTTCCTGCACTTCCTGTAATGGCAATAATAGGTAAGTCCTTTTTAGCCTCCACTTGATTGCTTTTTGGTTGAACAATATCTTTTTTGACGTCCGTTTGATTGTTTTTCTGTTGAACCATTTTCTTTTTTACAGGTTTATGGTTTTTTGCGAGATACATCGCATAGCGGATAGAATTAATGACGACGTCTAATTCTAAATAAAAAGCAGGAGGACAGCCCGGGCGCCAATTTACCTCATACATCCAAATTTTTTGTTGTTGATCTAAACCGACGTCAATGCCTATTTCATCAATGACTTCCCCGAACTTTTCCATTTGTATGTCATCTAGATGATGCGCCAGTGCTAAAGAGAAATGCTCAAGCATTCGTCGAATATTGTAAGCTTCTTCCTTGAACTCTTGCTCTAAAAATGGGTCTAAATAATTGGTGAATCCACCATTATTTATATTTGGGATGATAGAGCCATTTGGAGCAATCCGAGGGTAGACAGTCGTCACCACCCATTTACCTTCACCATTTTTTTGTACATGCAGACGGAAATCATATACCTGGCCTGCCTTTGTAATGGATTGAATATAAGGCTGCATAATAAAAGTACCAGACGCAAGTTGCTCTTTTAATAAGGCATCTAATTGTGGCTTCGAATAGATTGTATTCGTACTATCTTTTCTCACCTCAAAATTCTTGGGTCCGGCCTTCGTAATAAAATAAATACCCTTTCCTTTACGTCCATCAATTGGCTTAAACACAACTCTTTTATAATAATGGATGAAGTTATGAAATACATCAGCATTCTTGACAATTTCAGAAGGAATCAAATACTGTTCAAATTCCTTGGCTTCTTTTAATCGTTTCATAACATTCCATTTATTCCCTATCGAATAGGTCGTAAAGGGAATTTCTTCTTTTAAGCGCTCAATAATCTCTTTAGACACAGATAACTTCTCTGGACTTCCCGCATTATAAATAACATCTGGAAAGGGCATTGTTTTTTCCTGCCATTGCCCATTCTCATATACCTTAGCGCGAATGCTACGTTTTTCAAAATCAACACTTTTAGGTGTAAAGTAAAAAAACTGTGCCCCTTCTGCCTTTGCAACTGCCGCATATGCATATGACTTGAGAACTGTCGTCGGATCAAGTCGATGATGCAGCATACCAATAATCGTCATAGCTAAACTTCCTTTCATTAGATTCTATCTCTATTACATTCACTCTTAATCCTTTTCATATAGACAGATGCTCTAGCTCTAGTCGTTTAATAGGATGCTACCATTTAGGTTCAATGATAAATTTCCCTTTTAGCATATCTGGCTTTAATAGCTGAATCGCAGAAATACTACTAAGCTCAATGGATTTTTCTGTACTTGTCTTTTCTAGCCTCACTACATCCGCAAGGGAATTGGTATCGTTCCCCTCATAATCAAAGGCACGTAGCAAAGACACCGTGCCACGATATCGATCTTTATCGACGTCCTCTATTCGGAAAAACTCCGTTTCAAAGTCCTTTACCGTATCCATTAGTCTTAAATGTGCGCCACTATTGGTAATTAAAAAAAACGGAATCGTATCACTCCCAACTATTTTTACAAGCAGCTGACCGAAATATTTAGAATGAAAATCCATCATAATATCCTGAAGATCCTTCAAATCGCACAAAGCTTCGCATAAAAAATGATTTCTTCTTTTCTCACTATTCAAATTGTAGCCCCCTCCCTAGTCTGAATAAGTATCCTAGTCTCCGTAAGTTGCCCTCTCGTTATAATATGTAGCGATACATAATATGACGACTTTTTCACAAAGAAACTAAAAAAACCTCTACCAAACGAAATGAGTGGTTAGAGGTTCGAAGCAAATCATTATTTGACAAGGCTTGCCAGTAGCTGTTCTAAATCATATTGTTCCAAATCATCTATTGTATGATGACCTGTAGAAAACGGTAATTGCTTGGTGATGGTATTGGGAACCACTACCGTGTGAAGACCCGCTGCCAAAGCTGCACGTGCTCCATTCGGTGAATCCTCCATAGCTATCGCTTCATTAGCACTTACACCTAATTGTTCAAGTGCCTGCACATACAGCTCAGGATCAGGCTTAACATTTGTCACCGTATCAGCGGTACAATAACAATCAAAAAACTCTCGTATACCCAATGCATCTACAAATCGATCAATCCATGAACGGCTTGAACTACTTGCAAGACCAATTTTTAAACCCGCTTCCTTTGCTTGCTGCAAAAGATTTAAAATACCAGGCCTTATCACTTCCAACTCCATCAGTTCCGCATGCCTTCCTTGAATGGATGTTCGAAATGCCTCCTCATCTAAATCCATTTGATGATGTGTAACTAGATAGGTATAAGGATTAAAATCCTGAAGATTTGTACCAAGGCATTTTGCATACGTCTCTAACGATAATGCCACACCATAAGATGCATAAGCATCCTTAAAAACTGTATACCAAGCTGTTTCTGTATCAATAATCGTCCCATCAAAATCAAAAATAATCGCCTTCACTAGCCCATCCTCCTCCCCTAAACGGTCATTTGCAATTCCTGCATTGCTATCCGCCATTTTTCTGACTCTATCCGTCTATTTCCACATGCTATCCGTCACTTTCCTACTGCTATCCGTCTATTCTGGCATGCTATCCGTCACTTCCACTTTGCTATCCGCCCCTCTATCATTTCGATTTCCTTCATTTAGCAAAATAACTCCGCCTATTATGAGTGCAATCCCAAGCGCAGAGTAGAGGTTAAACATATCGTCCCAAATGACAATACCTACAATAACCGTCAAGGCGGTGCCGACACCTGACCAAATGGCATAGGCCAGGCTTAGTGGCAAAGTTTTCAAGCATAGGGATAGGCTGTAGAATGATATTCCATAGCCAAGTGCCACCGCCACAGATGGGCCTAGAACTGTAAATCCATCTGAAAGCTTCAGCATAGTTGTTGCAAAAACCTCACTGATAATCGAGAGTGTTAAAAATAAATAGCCTTTCATCTCGTTAGCCTCCTAATGACTACCCGCAAGATTAAGTACCACGACACCTAAAATAATACAAAGAATCCCTAGTACCTTCTTACGATTAAATAATTCCTTATACAGTACAACACCCACGATGGCTGTTAGTGCTGTGCCTAATCCTGCCCATATTGCATAGGCTGTGCCAATGGGTATTGTTTTTAGGGTTAAGGCTAAACAATAAAAGGCCGTGCCATAGCCGACCACTACTCCGAGAGATGGCCAAATACGAGAGAAGCCTTCCGTACGCTTGAGCATAGAGCTTGCAAAAACTTCTGCTACAATGGCGATAAATAAAAAACTGAAAACCATCATTTTTATGAAAATCCTTTCTTGCTGCTATGTTTAAATGCTACAATGATTAATCTTCATCCTCGACATATTCTAATATATCTCCCGGCTGACAGCCCAGAGCCTTACAGATAGCATTTAAAGTAGAGAAACGAACAGCTCTTACCTTACCTGTTTTTAAATTAGAAAGATTGACAATTGACACATCAACCCTTTCTGCAAGCTCACTCAGTTGCATTTTACGATCCGCTAGCATCCGATCTAAACGAATAATTATAGTCATATTTTCACTTCCTAAGCTGTTGCATCATATTCATCTTGGAGAAATGTACCATAACGGAAAATACGCGCAATGGTCCAAATCACCAAACCACATAGTAATAATGTCCAATTAATGCCTGTGTAATGATAGCTGATCCCTGTAATAAAATCTGTCTTTTCCAATAAGGATTCAAGCTTAAACGGTTGCATCATTAGATAGACGATATATGTACGGAATGCACTTACAGTCAAGCTCAAGATTATCACACAATACGCAATTCTTTCTATTTTTATACTATTATCTAGCGAAAATATAATCCCTTTTGCTATATTACTTAAAATATTTCTTACTTGAACAACGATTAAAAACAGAATAGTTATGTATATGGTAGCAGTTACTAATAATTTCACGATATCCATTTTCCTGTAGTACATATCTTGAACTGTCTGCTTGGACAACAGCATTTCCAATCCCTCAAAATGAATGGAAGCTGTCACACTTGTCTTGACTAACCAATGATTCACAGCATCCTCTGACACAATCATTGCTACTATAAAAATAACTGCCATGCACGCCATGCCTAAAATCATGAGAGCCATGATGACCGTAAAGATGATCCGAAGCCCCTTTGTCAACAATTGAAATTCTTTGCTTTGAATTGTTTTCTCCATTTTTAGCATCCCCTTTCTTCTATTTTATTATACTGTTCCTTTTATCTCTATCAATAATAAATTAATGTTTATCATTAAATTATTATTGATATTAATAAAACCCTCTAGCACATTTCTACTAGAGGGTCATGATGGTTTATTTCAGTAAGCCGGCATTGACTAGATACTGATTAGCTACTTCTGCCGCTAGTTTTCCTTCTACATTCACTTGATAATTCATTTCCCGCATATCATCGTCTGTAATTTGATCAGCGAGTTTATCTAAGGATTGTTCAATCTCTGGATATTGGTTCAGCGTCTCTTTTCGTAATAATGGGGCTCCTTGATAAGGCGGAAACAGCGCTTGGTCATCCTCTAATACACGGAGCTTGTATTGACGAATTTCACTATCCGTTGAATAAGCATCGAGTAGGTTGATATCTCCCGATTCAATCGCTTGGTAGCGAAGCTTAGGCTCCATTGTTGCAAGGGAGGGAAACGCAATATCATAGCGTTTTTGAATCCCGACATATCCATCCTCACGATCATTAAATTCCAATGTAAACCCTGCTTTAACAGCTTGTTCTATCGATTTAAGGTCCGAAATAGTTTGTAGCTGATATCTTTCTGCCAAGTCCTCCGATACTGCTAACGCATACGTATTGTTATAGTTCATTGGGCTCAGCATCACCATATCAAATTGCTTTAGCATTCCATCTTTCGCCTGCCGATAGACATCTGCCTCATTATTATTGATGGCTTCTTGTTTTAAAAATTCTGAGATGGCTGTGCCTGTAAATTCTGGGTATATATCAATGCTGCCAGATTTCAACGCATTAAATACAAATGAGGTTTTACCCAGTCCTGGTTTTAATTGCACTGTTAAGTCTGTATCCTGCTCTATTAATAACTTATACATATTAATGAGAATTTCAGGCTCCGCTCCTAGCTTTCCAGCGATGACAATTTCATCTTGGTCTTTACCATTTAGAAGCGGCATGAAGACCATCATCCATGCAACCATACTCACAAGACTGACAGCTATTACTGTTTTTCTAAATGACAGCGACTCAAGCCTTTTCAGTAAAATATCGAAGATTAATGCTAATATTGCTGCAGGCACAGCCCCTAAAATAATGAGTGCGGTATTATTACGATCAATGCCTAGTAAAATAATATCCCCTAAACCACCGGCTCCAATTAAAGCAGCTAATGTGGCTGTGCCAACAATTAACACCATAGCGGTTCGAATACCAGCCATGATGACAGGCAGAGCAAGAGGCAATTCGACCTTCAATAAACGTTTAGGTGTGTTCATCCCCATTGCCAATGCGGCCTCCTTCAATGAAGGGTCCACTTCCTTGATGCCTGTATAAGTATTCCGTAGAATCGGTAAAAGTGCATAGACCACTAAGGCAATGATGGCTGGAACTTTGCCAATTCCGAACAGAGGAATTAATAACCCAAGTAACGCTAGAGATGGAATCGTTTGTAGCACGGCACTAATACCAATTATAGTTTCTGCTATTTTCTTTTTATTGGTTAAATAGATACCTAGCGGAATGGCAATAATGATGGCAAAAAATAGGGCTATAAAGGAGATTTGTATATGCTCGAGTAATGCTGCCAGAAGCTGTTCCTTTCGTTCTTCAAACATCGCCACGAAATTAGTCATGTGCTCGACCTCTTTCCTTGAAATCATTTGCGACATATTGCAGTATAGCTGTTCGAGTCACCATACCCATAATCTCCCCATTTTCTTCCACACCAAGAACGTTATGCTCTGTCAGTTTTTCAAGAATCGTTGTGATCGGCTCATTGATAGTAATCGTATCCCCTAGCTCACTAACACTTACGATTGGTTGCATAACCGTCCGAATATCAAACCTATTGTGAACTGAATTTACCCCTATAAATTGTTGGACAAAATCATTCACTGGATTTTCTACCATTTCCTGAGGAGATCCAATTTGAACAATTTCTCCATCTTTCATGACACATAGTCGATCCCCTAGCTTCAGCGCCTCCTGCATATCATGCGAGACAAAGACGATGGTTTTTTGAATTTTACGCTGCATGTCCAGTAGATCATCCTGTAACTTTGTACGACTGATGGGATCTAAAGCACTGAAAGGTTCGTCCATCAAAATAATTTCTGGATCAGCTGCTAATGCACGAATTACGCCCACTCTTTGCTGTTCCCCTCCAGATAACTCCTTTGGCTTGCGCTGACGATATTTTTCAGGCTCAAGGCCTACCAATTCCAATAGTTCATCCACACGCTTTTGAATTTTAGTTTTACTCCATTTTTTTAATTCTGGGACAATCGCAATATTTTCTTCAATGGTCATATGCGGAAAAAGAGCAATTTGTTGTAACACATAGCCGATACTCCAGCGTAACTCGTGAATATTATAATCACTTACTCTTTTTCCATTGATCCAAATAGTTCCTTCAGTCAATGGAATTAATCGGTTGATCATCTTCAATAAAGTAGTTTTACCACATCCACTTGGACCGATAATAACGAAGAATTCACCTTTTTTAATCTCCACGTTGAGGGCTTTGACAGCCACATGGTCGTTACTATACATTTTTGAAACATTATCAAATATTATCATTTGCCAGCTCCTTATATTTCGCGAATAAAATAGTAAATTTGTATTTCGTCTATATATTTCACAAATAATAGCCCTTCCAAACATTTGTACGAAGGCTAGTTGATTTACTACACTCCCAACTCCTCAATGGTAGTAAAACCTCTTTACTATTTATCATAGCATTTTATCCCTAATTACACATAAATCTACTAAATTGACTGTTAATTCCTCCGTATGAGAAGATAAAAAAAACGGCAATTGGGAGGTAGTGAACTATGAAGAATGTCTTTCAATTTATACCTATTAACAAACTGGCTGATAAGTTTCCCGAAAACTCTTGGTGGGCAAGCCATTACACGGATTTTAGTGAGAACGACCTTGTTGCGTACTATGAGGGAGATTTGAAGCTTCCTTTTCTTGATTTGGATTGGGACATTCCTTTCCCACAGCAAGACAATGTGATCATTATTGTTATTGATGGTCATTTGACGGTAGATCATTTATACAATGCAGAAACGGATGGTGCAATAGGACTGATGGTAATGGGCAATTTGACAGCTAAAAATATAGCTGTAGGTGGTCAGGAAATCTATGTTCACGGACATCTGACAGTAGAGGATATTTTGTGTGGCTCCTATAATCATGGGGAAACGATTGTCAATGGTCATCTTCAGGCAAACGTATTAGTTCAAGACGATGAGTATCGCTTTAACGTTCATGGACAGAAGTCACTGCAATGTATCGTCAACATTTGGCACGGAGATGGCGTTTTTCAGGAACTCCCTATCCGTATACAAGATGTGTTAATTGACGAGGTTTTTTATGATATGGATGACGATGAAGAAGAGATTGAATTTTCATTCGTCACATTGGTGAGTATCCTTAAAGAAGGACGCTCCGCACTGACTAATTTAAAGGAAATCCCCCACATCAAGAAGGCAACTCATGTATATTTTACGGACCATCACATCGATGTGGAAAATATACTAAAGCTAACAAAGTGTATTTTGATGACTGGAGACAAGCCTTATTTTGACCTTGAGGAACATGGTGTGCATTTCACTGTTCAGCGAGCGCATATCGATGATGACGGAGACAAGACGAATGATAGCATTTATATGAAAACCTCCCAGTATCATTATTTTATTTGGCTCAATGAAGATCAAACCGTCTCCCTATTGAGAAAATCATTCGATGAAGGAGATGAATGGTGGGACATTACGGATTTACCTCAGGACAATTTAGTGGATATTCAGGATCACTGGATTATGTTATTAACTTGTGTAAATGTCGCTACCCTTTATGTGCCTAAAATCGAGGTACAATATGTAGAACGAATTTTACAACATCCAGAAATTCAAGGGCTTGACGAGGATAACGATGGTTTCTGGGACGGTTCTAAATATTATAGTTTTCGTCAGGCCTATACGGATGAAGATGGTGATTTTATTCATGCTCGTATTGAAATTAAGACGCCTGATGAAGCGTATTATTTTTATTCATTAGAAAATCCATCCTATGTTTCTCGACACTACCAACCACCTAACCATTTTGGTCGCCACGAGATAGCTTTTTTAAATACTAGACGCTGGGAGGCTTCCGAACAATATTTTGAGAGATTTAAACAATATATGTCTCAAACTTTTAAGATAGACAATTCAGCGGAATGACATGGAACTATTTAACGTTCGCAACGTTCTATTAATGATATAAGCTATTTATTTACACACTTCTTTATTTCTCTTTCACTCTTTGTCATAATAAGAGATAGCTAAACTTTTAATAGAAGGGAGGGAGATGTGGTCACTACCAACATCAAGCCTATCATGAAATACGTAGTTAATTTTTTTAAAGGACTTCTGATTGCTGTCGTGGTTATTTGTATTTCATTTTTTATGGTGACCCAATTGTTTCATACGACAGAAAGAGAAGAGCCTGTCGTCATTGATGATCGCCCAAGTGCAGAAGAATTTATCGGCAAAATCGCTGAAACTGCACGAAATCTCGGTGCCAATAATGACTTATATGCCTCTGTGATGATTGCACAAGCCATTCTCGAAAGCGAGAGCGGACAAAGTGGTCTTGGCTCTGCCCCCAATTATAATCTGTTTGGCATGAAAGGCAGCTATCAAAATAATTCCGTGAAACTCGAAACGTCTGAGGATGATGGATCAGGTAATCTGTCTACCATTATGGCTGATTTCCGTAAATACCCTTCCTATGAGGCTTCTATGCAGGACTATGTAAAGCTAATGCGAAATGGAGTTTCGTGGAACAAGGAATATTATGCAGGTGTTTTCAAAAGTAACACCAAATCCTATACTGATGCGACGAAGTTTTTAACAGGCTCCTATGCCACTGATTCAAAATATAATGAAAAATTGAATTCACTTATCGCTCAATATGACCTACAGCAATATGACAGCCCGGTAAAGGATAAAAAAACGATCACAGTCACGGATGGTGACTCTATAGTAGATATCGCAGAGGTCTATAATGTCAACGTGACCTCTATTAAGCAATGGAATCAGCTAAGGTCAGATCGACTCGAAGCTGGTATGCAATTAAATATTTATCACTATTAGACGATAATCTCCATGCTCAGAAAATGGGCATGGAGTTTTTTTTTGCGAAACCAATCTTTTTCTCAAACGTCCTTATGTAAAAATGCGGCAAGGAAAGGATAGGACTATAGTGACTCGTACACAACTACTCAGCCTCATCATCATCAACCTAGTACTTTTGCCAATCATTCAACTTAGCTACAACTTATTATTTATGACTCAAATAGCTGAAAGCTTTTTTCAAATAGTCCTGTTCCCAATGTTGATAATTGTATTGAATCTGTTCCTTTGTTGCTGGCGACTAAAAATATCATTTTATATCCATTGGATCTTTATTTATGTGGGACAAGGTACTGCACTAGCCTGTTATTTCGTGTGGCATTATAGTCAATTAACACCCTTCCCACATATGCCTGTCGGTGAAGCAGCCTTTGATCTATACATGGTCACTTTTTTAATTGGTTTATGGCAGCTAGTCGCATTATTTGTCATCAATATTTTGGCGTTTGTCCTTTATTTATTTTGGCAAACCCTCCGAAATAATGACCATCAAAAAAAGCTTTATAGGCTTTGACCTAATAAAGCAAGACATTCTATATTGATTTGTCGGTGAATAACGGATTCTATTATGTAACGCCCCTATGATGCTTTAGCTATTGAGTATCCTTCTGAAGTGTATAAACCCCTCTCTTTAAGTTATGGACTTCATTCGTTAACCCATGGACATCTGTCTTTATTTCTTGAACCCTCCTCCTTAACATACAGATTTCTTACTTTCGCTCTTGGAACCCGTCCTTCTACATGGACATCCATCTTCCTTTTAAACTCATATCTGTCCAATTATATCTAGCGATGATTGACGACGTGTAAACCTTAATCCAACTACTCCCCTTCTACCCTTCAATTTTTTTCTAATATAGCATACTGGCCATTGGCTAGCTGCTTAATGGCAGTTAAAAAGAGAAGCCTATAGCTTGGGCTTCTCCGGAAATAAAGTACCTACTTCTGTTAGGGTTGTCGCTAAATCGTGACGATAGAGTGCATGCTGTTTATCTAGGCTATTGATGGTCACTTCGTTCCCACCAAGGGAAGAATGAACATACAAATTATCGCCCATGTATAAAGCTATATGACCTGGAAAATAGAGCAAATCACCTTTTTGTCTACTTTCTTTCTCTATTTTCACAATAGGAAAGCCCTCCACCATTTTAGCATCCCTAAAAATAGTAACCCCATTTAACATATAAGCAATTGAACATAAGCCGGAGCAATCGATTCCTAATGGTGATTTGCCACCCCAGCGATAAGGTGTAGCTAGATAGCCTAACGCTGTTTCGATCACGTTTTCTCGAAAAGAATGCTCGGTTATTTGCGTTTGAGATCGCTTTGCCTGTAGCCACTTAGTGCGAACATAGCCTATTTTTCCCGACACTAATTGTACAGCAGACCATTCTTCTGGTACGTCCTCTTGCGTAACAACGCCTATACTAGAACCTTTCACAAGAGTCATCAGCTTTGTGCTTTGGATACGAGGCTGCTGTAAAACATCTGCAAAACTTTGAATAATGATATGCTGTGCTTCTCTATGCCATAACGATACCTTATCTTCATCCAGCAGCAAATCAGCCTTCTGACAATATCCTTTATAACGATAGGCAGTTTGGACATATACCCAATCCTCATGACAGTCTGTCAGAATATCTACTGTCATGCCATAAAAAACTTCATCTATTAATTCAGAAGTTTCATCAGGCTTGACATGCAAATTGGCAATCATAGCTTTAATGATAGACTTCATTGCTGTTCCTCCCTCTGCTCCATCATATGGTCATAAACCACTTTTGAAAAACGACCAATAAGTTGGCGAGCCAACTCATTTTCCGTTACGTTTGTTATGAAAACACCAATCAGATAATCAATTGAGTTACTGTAGACAATACCTACATCATGATCGACTGTGTCAAGCCCTCCTGTTTTATGGGCTAGCTTTACATCATCTACGAGGTAGCGCTTTAAGCCTTCATGTGCGCGTTGTCTATTTAAAATATCGATGACAAGCCTATTGTAAGGTGGTGCTAGTAAATCCTGTTGATAAATACGTGTAAAAAGGTGAGCCATGTCCCATGCAGACGTAAAGTTGTCTAAACCCATTGCAAGGCGCTCGACATCCATCATTTTTCGCTGTAGCAACGTTTCCTGTAAGCCTATTTGACGGAAATAATCATTTAAAAATTCCATTCCTACTACATCAATTAGGACGTTTGTTGCTGTATTGTCACTTGTTATAATCATCCATACTAGTAGCTCATAAACGGTGCTTTGCGTCAGACGTTGCTCGCTTATTACACTAAAATCTACCCAATCAGCAGGAGATATGGGTAAGGACGAATGAAGGGATATGCTGTATTTCTCAAAATACGCTAAAGCAGCTAGAAGAATCGGCACTTTAATAATACTAGCACTCGAAAATGCCTCCCCTATTTGATGGCTAAATAGGAATTGCTCATTCTTTGGATTTTTTACAAAGAGGTGCACTTTGTAGGGAGTTTCATGGAGGAGGTCTTGGATTATTTTCTCCATATGACACCTACCTAACAACACGAATCTGATGATTGTCTGCATCCATCGTAATAGTTCTTCCTAAAGGCAGTGACAGCGTTGGTAAACAGTGTCCACACGCTATTCCTGAAATAATGGGTTTGTTAAAAGGCACTAGAATTTCCTCAAAAATCGTTTGTAGCGATAAACTTTGTTCTGGCTTTTGTGGATTTTCAGGTCCGCAATTGGTCCATGCTCCTAATAAGATACCTGCTACGTCATCTAATTTCCCCGCTAGCTTTAATTGCGTTAACATTCGGTCAACTCGTTGTTCACTTTCATCAATATCTTCTAAAAATAGAATTTTCCCTTTTGTATCAATTTCATAGGGTGTCCCAAGTGATGCTGTCACTAATGTTAAATTGCCCCCAATAAGTGTTCCTGTAGCACTTCCAGCTACGAGTTTAGACATTGGTTGATCTACAGGATTTTTTAAGTCATACTCCTCCATCTCTTCTGCCATTATGTGCTGACAAAAGGATTGCCAAGTATAATCGTCCATTTCCTGCCTAATAAACTCAGTCGAAGGCATGGGTGTATGGTACGTAACAAAGCCACTTAGCTGGTTGAAGGCTATATGTAAAGCCGTCACATCACTATAGCCTGCAAAGACTTTAGGATTCGCCCTCATTACCTCAAAATCTAAAAGTGGTAAAATTTTCGTTGCCCCATAGCCACCACGAACACAAAATATGCCGTCAATCGTTGGATCCTGAAACATTCGATGAACATCCGCCGCCCGCTGATGATCAGTGCCCGCTAAATAACCATGTCGCACGTGACACGTCTCTCCAACGACCACCTTCAACCCAAGCTTTTCAATACTCGCTATAGCCGGCTGTAATCTTTCCGGTGGAGTAGCACCTGAAGCACTTAGTAGACCAATTGTGTCACCTTTTTTCAAAGCCTTTGGACGAATCATTCATTTACCTCCCGTTTCAATAAAGTACGATAAACTGTTAATTCTTCTTCATTAGCTAAAATAAAATGTCCATCCTCAATTTCCACAAATGAAGGAGGACTGTCATCATAACGATGTTGTGTTGGATCATAAATCTCTACCACTTTCTCTCGTTCCCTATAAGGGTTTGGCTCCGGTACAGCTGATAGTAAAGCTCTCGTATACGGATGAAGTGGATGGATGAAAAGCCGCTCAGTTTCGGCTAGCTCGACAATTTTTCCTTTATAAATGACGGCCGTACGATCCGTGATAAAACGGACAACGGATAGATCATGAGCAATAAATAAAAAGGTTAAATGATTTTGCCGTTGAAGATTTGCTAATAAATTCAATACCTGTGCCCGAATAGATACGTCTAAGGCAGATATTGGCTCATCAGCGATAATAAATTCTGGTTCCATCACTAATGCACGAGCAATGCCAATACGTTGGCGTTGACCACCAGAAAATTCGTGAGGAAATCGATTCGAAAATTCTGGAAGTAGACCTACGTTTAATAGTGCCTTGCGTACCTTTTCCTGACGTTCTGCCTCATCTTTATATTTTTTGAAAGGATATAATCCTTCCGACACGATATAATCAACTTTTGCACGTTCATTGAGCGACGCCATCGGGTCCTGAAAAATCATTTGGATTTTCTGGGTAATTTCCAAATCCCAATCTTTCGGAATTTTCCCATGAATAGTTTTGCCATGATATAAAATTTGTCCCTCTGTAACCTCGTTGATGCGCATAATAGACCGCCCAATCGTTGTTTTCCCTGAACCTGATTCACCTACTAAACCAAATGTTTCGCCTTTAAAAATATGAAAACTAACATCATCAATGACCGTAAATGTATCTTTCCCCTTGCCAAAATTGACGGTTAAATTTTTCACTTCTAGTAACACTTCTTTATCACTCACTAGCATACTGCCTCCCCTCTGCAAAAAAGGCTTGTAAGGCAGCAGGAGGTTCTACCTTTGGGGCAAGTGGATCTAATAACCATGTTCGTGCATAATGCGTGTCACTAACCTGAAAAAAAGGTGGGCGCTCGATAAAATCAATTTTCAGCGCATATTCGTTGCGCGGCGCAAAGGCATCACCCTTTATTTCCTGAAAAAGATTGGGCGGCGTCCCTTTGATCGAATACAACGCTTCTCCCTTGGAGCCGAGCTGCGGTAAGGAGGAAATAAGGGCCCATGTATAAGGGTGCTTACTATTAAAGAAAATTTCATGAGTTTCCCCCACCTCAATCACATCACCCGCATACATCACCGCGATACGGTCTGCCACCTTGGCGACGACGCCTAAATCGTGCGTAATATAGACAATCGTTAAGCCATACTTCTGTTGGAGATTTTTTAATAGCTGCAAAATTTGTGCTTGAATGGTTACATCTAAAGCGGTTGTTGGTTCATCACATAGTAAAATATTTGGCTTACAGGCGATCGCAATCGCAATGACAATACGTTGACGCATCCCACCAGAAAATTCATGTGGGTATTGCTTATAGCGTTTTTTCACATCATGGATTCCAACATCTGTGAGTAATTTTAATGTTTCTTCATAAGCCTCCTTCCCCTTCAAGCCTTGATGTAACAATACACATTCCTCAATTTGCTTCCCGATCGTTTTTAACGGATTTAAAGATGTCATCGGGTCCTGCGTCACCATCGCTATTTCCTTTCCTCGTATCCGAAGCCATTCTTGCTCTGTCGTAAATTGGCCTAGATCCTGTGCTCGATAAATGATTCTGCCCTTTTTAATGCTGCCGTTTTTGTCGAGCAAGCCCATAATGGACTTCATGAGCACGGATTTGCCAGAACCAGATTCACCAACAATAGCTAAGCTTTCCCCTTTATAAATATCCAGAGAAATATCTCGAATTGCTGTTAATACACGACCACGTAATGTGAATTGAATGACTAAATTTTGGATAACTAATAGGCGTGATTTTTTAGATGTCACTAATTTCATCTCCTTATACATGGTTTTTCGGATCTGCTGCATCTGCAAAGGAATTACCAATAATATAAAACGCAATAGTAATGACACTTAATACAATACTCGGAAAAATTAGCTGATATCGTAAGTCTGGCGACATCATGAGCACACGCCCTTCATTGATTAAATTACCTAAGGACGGTTCACTAATTGGCAGCCCTAAGCCAATATACGTTAAAAATACCTCTGCCCCTATGGCAAAGGGAATAGCTAGACTCAACCGTAACATAATGACAGAAATTAAATAGGGTAGTAGATTTTTAAAAATGATACGGTAATCCGGTGTCCCTAAGCATTTAGAGGCTAAGTTGTATTCACGGTCGCGTAAAATAACAATTTGATTGCGAATAAATCTAGCCATTTCCACCCACCCCGTTATACACATGGCGATAATAATCGTTGATATACTTGGTCGTAAAATATAAGACATTAAAATCAGGACAATGGTTGTTGGGATATTATCAACAACGTTATACAGTTGTGTAATAGGCACCTCTAGCTTTCGCGAAAAGCCCCATAGTGTTCCAACTGTAATCCCAACCACGGCTTCTACTAAAGCGACTACACAGCCGATAAATAAGGATGTCCTTGTCCCCGCCCAAATTCGTGACCATAAATCCTGCCCAATTGAGTTTGTACCAAACCAAAACTCAGCATTAGGGGAAATATTACGTGCCTGCATCCCAGTTTGCTCATCTAGGTAAATTTCCGTTGGTGATTTTTGTGCTGGTAAATACGGCTGTAGGATCGTAAACCCAACAATTATAAGCACGCCAACTAATAAAAACACAGCTAGTCGATTTTTCAAAAAGGATTGCCATGTGGAACGCCAATATGAGTAATTAGAATGACCTGTTTCTTCTGCTTGTCGCGCATCGACTTCCACAAATTCAAACAATGTTTCCCGTGATTTATTAGAAATATTATGAATTTCATTCGTATACATGCCCATTAGCGTACTCCGCCTCCCTTGCCTAGTTTAATCCGAGGATCAACAAGCGCCATGGCAATATCCCCTAAAATAAGTCCGATGATACCAAGGGAGGAGAACACCAGCACTAAGCCTTGGACAATCGTATTATCCTGTCGTTGAATCGCATCAACGAGTAAGCCCCCCATCCCTGGGATGGAATACAAAGATTCTATATAAATAGAGCCCGTAATGGTGAACAAAATAGTGGCAGGTAAATATTGCGCCATTGGGATAAAGGCATTTCGTAAAACATGCTTGAACATTAATGTTCGTTCCTTTACTCCCTTAGCTCTCGCAAGTTTAATATAGTCCTTGTTCAATTCATCCACCATATAACGTCTCATCCACATCGCATAGGAGGCTGTAGGAGCCAACGCCATGGAGGTTAATGGAAGAATCCATGTAATCGGTCTATATTCATCAAAGAGCATCGGCAATTGAAAAAGATCTGTAATATACATTTGTATCACTAAATAATAAACAGCTGCAGGTACAGCTACGACAAAAACAATATAGCCTGTCCCAAGTCGATCGAGCCAACGCCCCTTACGATAAGCCATCATAATACCTAGCGGCACACCAATTAAGAGTGAAAGGGCAACAGCTCCTAAACCAAAAAGTAGTGAATATATAATTTTGTCCCCAATAATCGTTGTAACAGGTACATCCGTTCGATAGGTCACCGATTTCCCGAGATCCCCTTGTAATAATTTCGTGTAAAAGTTTCCTAGCTGGATAAGCAATGGATCCCGTAATCCTAGATTCGTTAAATAGATTTCTTGCTGAGCAGGAGACATTTTATCGGCTGCCGCACCTAAATATCCTTCCTCTGGCATTAATCGTAATAACGAAAAAACAATAGTAATAATAATAAAAAGGGTGAACACAGATTGTAAGAGTCGTTTTCCTATATAGTGCAACATCGCGCCATCCTCCTATGTCAAAAAGACTAAAGGAGATGCCGACTGTTCCTTTCGGTATCTCCTTTTTCATCTACGATCCCCTACTACTTTTTAGCATTAGCCAAAGCGTCAGCACGCTCTTGTTCCCACTGAGCAAGCGCTTTCTTAAAGTCTTCATTACTCATTGGTTTTTCCAAAACTTGCTGGCCTTTAAATTTCTCAGCAGTCACACCAAATGGTGAATACTGTGCCTCAAAAGGATTTAATTTAGATGCAACATAGCCACTACCACCCACGGAATAGGGAATTACAAAAGCTTCTTCAATTAAAAAGGCCTCTGCCTTTGCAAATAGCTCATAACGTTTTGCCACATCAATCGTTACTTTTGCTTCATCCACAAGGTTTTGATACGTCGTTTTTCCATTGGCTTCTGTATACCCCTCAGCTAATTCAGGTTTATTATAAGTACCATCCACTGTAAATGGATCCGTATACGTGGATGGATCCGCATAATCTGGACCCCAGTTCGCTTCTAAAAGCGCAAATTTACCAGGACGACGCACCTCAGATAAAAAGCCTGTCGCTGGACCTGCCTCAACAATAATGTCGACATAATCTGTCCCGAGTAATTTTTCAATTTGCTGCTCCACTACTTGGGAACGATTAGCCCAGTCTGGACTACCAGCATTATATGGCAATAACACTTTTACAGGGAATGTAGCTTTTCCCGCTAATGCCGCTTTGGCTTTTTCTTTGAACTCAAGTGCTAGTTCTTTATGAAAGGAGTCTTCATTGGAAATAGCTGCAAGCGGCGTTAATTGTGTGTAATCTACCCCTTCAACATCTACAAAGTTTTTTGGGGTAATCGTGTTGCTCAGCAAATCGGCTGGATTATAAGGCTCCATCGTTAGCATGGCGGAAACACGGTCCAGGGCATGAAATATTGATTTTCGGAAATTTTTGTTGTTGACGGCGACCTTCCAGTTATCTGGTTCATATTCTGCGTCAAATTGTGGGTTAAAGTTGAGAGCGTAGAAGTAGGTATAGAAGTTATTTTGTGTTTGACGAACTTGAGATTTTTTCTTATCATCCTTAAACCATTCATCAATAATGGAAGTAGGAATACTTGCGGAATCAATTTCTCCACGTAAAAACAGTTCAGGTGCTACCGTTGCTGCTTCTTTATTATATTTGTAGCGGATACGGTCAATCAGTACTTTGTCTTTATCCCAATACGTATTATTTTTTACTAGAACACGCTCATTTTGTGGCTCAAATTTATCTAAAATATAAGCGCCATTATAAAGGAAATTTTCCCGTGTTGTGCCAAAGTCCACCCCTTTTTCTGCAATGAACTTACCATTCATTGGGAAGAAACAAACGTAGTTTAACATAGAGAGAAAATAAGGTGTTGATGCTTCTAAAGTATATTCTACTGTATGTTCATCCAACGCCTTTATGCCTACCTGCTTGAAATCCGTTATGTCACCGTTATAGAATGCCTCTCCATTTTTTACAACTGTCGCAATCCAGGCTGTCGAGGATTCATTTTTGGCATCAAGAACATATTGTAAACCGTCCACAAAATCCTGTGCAAGTACATTCGCATATTCTTTCCCTTCATGTGTCACCCATTTGGCGTCATCACGCAATTTAAAGGTCCATACAGTGGCATCTTCATTTGCCGACCATTCCTTCGCTAATCCTGGCTGGACTACCCCGTACTTATCATATTCAATGAGACCATCCACCATATTCGCCGCCACCGCAAATTCATTCGTTTCAGACGTTTTTAAATAATTTAATGTTTTAATTTCCCCTGAATACACTACGCGATATTCTGATGCTTTTTCACTCGATGATTCATCATTGCAGGCTACACAAAACAATACGACCAGACAAACGAAAAGCCACCCATATTTTCTCACATGCATCCCCCTAGTCCTCTTTTTATAATGAAAATCCTATTGGAAGGACTGATGACATGACCCTCAATAGGATTTTTCAAACATTCGCTAGGTCAGTCTCTATTGACCCTCTCTCTATAGATGCCAACCAAAACTACTTATTCAACATGACAACAGCGTGTCCTATTGGCTCACACGTTCCTTAGTTAAAGCCCATCCTCACAGTCAAGTTAAAAATTGCAAAATACGTAGTACTTCATAAAAATCATCCGTGTTGAATTCTACAGAATTATGTGGTTTAAATGTGGCATTTGGATAAAAGGAATTACGATAAGCCCGTGTATGATCTCGATATATGATTTCTATCATAAAGCGCTCTGGCAATGGTACCTGAATATGCTCACGTGGCACCTTCATCGAGGACTCTACCAGTCTTTTGGTTTCCATAAGCGTTAGCTTCGGGCTGACACTAATAGTTGCATTCCCTATTCCTTCTTTTGTCGCGAAGGTCACAATGTTTTCATTGACGGTCTGAATTTCTTCAGTCAAGCCAACATCCCCACTGACAAACGAAACAGGAACACCATGTAGTGCCGCTGCATACGTATTAATTAAAAATTCACTCGCATACTCACCATTTATTTTGACATCTGCATACGTGCAAAGTGTATGGGCAAGCGGATTACGCGCACTTCCCCCTTTACTGTGATAGCCAATAAAAATCGCACGGTCAAAGCTTTGATCGAGACCCGCAACCATACACATCGGATCGTAAGTCCAGCCACGAATTACCTTACAGTTGATAGGTAAATTAGAAATATCGAGATTGCGTGCTGAATCGTGTGCATCCTTCAATAGTATTTCTGTTGCTCCCCCCGCTATCGCCCCTTCAATGGCAGCCTCTACTTCTTGTGTCATTTGTTTTTGAAAAAATTGATAGTCAGGTGCATTTAACTCTGTTTCACTCCAGGTAGTTGTACCCGTAATGCCTTCTATATCGGCGCTAATATAAACCTTCATTGAATCGAATCTCCTTTATTTCATGATTTTGAATCGTTACCTGAATGGCTCCGTAACAGGCCGTTTTAGCTTGAACTCGTCTTGCCCACGCCACGTTATGAAAATCGTAATGCCACCATTCCTCTGCATAATTACTAAAGCCTACTTGTGTCATACAGTTGTATAATAAACGTCGATGTTGACAAGCCTCTGGATTTTCATTTGAGTTATGTTCAAAATAGCGTGTAGCTGATTTTTCATTCATTTCATCAAAGGCTGTACCGAGATTCAAAGCTTTCCCTTGTCTATCAGCAAGCGTTATATCAATAGCACCTCCTGTTAAATGGGGTGCTAAATGAGCAGCCTCTGCGCTTGGTAAGGCGACATACTTTTTAGTTGCCTGCAGTAATTCTTGTTCTGTAGCATGTGGCAGAATGTGGGCCAATTGCTTTAAAAAATAACTAAATAAATACTGTTGAACTTGGAATGGGCGATAGCCATCATAGATTAGCAGGCTAAAATCCTCCGGTAATAGGGTCAAAGCATGCTGCAAGCGTTCAAACAAACCTTCACGTACATAAATGCTTCGTAAACTATTAGGAATCTTTTGCTGATAGTAAATAGGTTCAACAAAAATTCTTCTATGAAAACCTGTAATCTCGATAAGAGGCTCTTGGCTTTCGATAACAGATGGCCTCTCAGGTGAATTTTCATTTGAAGTCGTTCCAATTGGTTGAAAGAGGTTTACAATACTAGAACACCTCCTTAATTATTAGATTATTCAGTTTTTTAAAATGAATGTTATCATATCTCTCTAGCATTGACTAGATAAAAATACAATTATTACAAATTAGTGGGTATTCTCTTAAAAAGATTCCTAATCCAGCAAAATGTCGTCGAAAAATATCTTTTATCCTCTATTTAAGGATTTTATTCATCTCATGGCCCTCACATGCTAAAAAAATGTTGAATCTAGTGTACTTACGCAAAAAAAGGTTATTGAAACACTGTCTATGTCTCAATAACCTTTTCGCTATGCTTTTTGAAATGAGTAGGCTTCTACTTGATGTCCGTTGCGACCAATTGTGGTTTGTGCCTGAGCTAGTGAATTGAGAATGGCTTCCTCAGTTACCTCTGCCGCAGCCGCAAATAACTGATTCATCACGGGATGATCCTCACGGAGTTGAGTTCTTGTTTCTACAAGCTGTTCAGAAATATGTGGGATGTTGTGTGCAGTTGTAAAGCCTATCACAATGTCTCCACTGCCATGTGAGTAATGACTGCCTGTTCGACCTAAACCTATCCCACAGCGTTTAATGACTCTCTTCAACTGACGACTACTTAGTGGAGCATCGGTGGCAAGGACTATAATAATCGAACCATCTGTTGGCGCTAGGGTCGATGCACATTGGATGGAGGAAGCAGCATAACGTTCAGCTAAAAATTCTGAGCTGTGCCCAAAATTACTGAGCACCATGCAGCCCACCGTATAGCTAATTTCTTCTTTATCAACTTTGACAATTCGAGAAGAGGAGCCAATTCCCCCTTTATAGCCAAAACACATCATTCCTTTTCCAGCGCCAATTGCCCCTTCCTGTGCTGTATTCGGAGAGGCATTACGAATGGCTTCTACGGCATGCTCAGGTGTTACGGGACATGCTCGGATGGAATTTAAATAGCTATCATTGCATTCACCTACAACAATATTGATGGTGCCAGTCGTTTGACCTATATCCTCATTCATGTCGAGCATATAACGTAGTGCTCCCTGCATAACGGCTGGTACACCAAAAGTATTTGTGAGCATAATTGGTGATTCAATCACACCTAGCTCATTCACCTGCACAAGCCCAGTTGTTTTGCCAAAACCATTTAACACATGGCTAGCTGCTGTAACTTTGTGCTGAAATAAATTCCCCCCGTGTGGTAAAATAGCTGTGACACCTGTACAGGCGTAAGCTCCTTCATGATCTATCGACTCATCCAATGTGACATGTCCTACTCGTACCCCTTCAACATCAGTAATACAGTTTTTCTGCCCAGCTGGTAACACACCCACTTCAATGCCGAATTGCCTTACCTTTCCCTGCATATTACGTTTCCTCCTGAATTGCCATTGACACCGCCGCCTGGGCATGAATCATCGTTGTATCAAAGACTGGAACACGGATATCCTGCTGCTGAATGAGCAGGCCAATTTCGGTACAGCCAAGAATTACTCCTTGCGCTCCTGCCTCCACAAGCTCATTAATTACTTGAATGTAATAGGACTTGGAATTTGGGATGATACTCCCCAAACATAATTCCTCATAAATGATCCGGTTAACTTCCATACGTGAATGACGTTCTGGCACAATAACCGCTATTCCATAGCCCTCTACTCTCGACCTATAAAATTCCTGTTCCATTGTGTACATAGTGCCGAGGAGAGCTACTTTTTGTAGTCCAGCCTTTTTTATTTGTTGAGCCGTGGCATCAGCAATATGTAATATGGGGATAGTGATGGCCTCCTCCATAACCTCTACGACCTTATGCATCGTATTGGTACATATAACGATAAAATCTGCACCTGCTCGTTCAAGTGACAGTGCGGCTTGCGCAAGCACAATGCCAGCTTTGTCCCATTGTCCCCTCGCTTGAAAATGCTCAATTTGCTGGAAATCAACACTATACAAAATACATGTAGCAGAATTAAGGCCCCCTAGCTGTAGTTTGACCTGTTCATTTACTAACCTATAATATTCAGCAGAGGATTCCCAGCTCATACCGCCAATCAAGCCGATTGTTTTCATCATCAAAACTCCCTCCTTTTATTCTATTTATTATACATATTAGCCGAATAAAAATGAGAGAATTTTCGGAATTTACCACTCTTATAGGAAAACTCAAAACTTTATTATAATTTATTATATTAGAAAGGTTGATTTTTCATAAAAAAACAGTGTAGACTAAAGCGTACTGTGAAAGGAGGAATAACTTATGGAATGGATTTCAAATATTGTTGATAGTGGAAATAATATTTTATGGACATATATCCTGATTATCTTATTATTAGCTGCTGGACTATATTTTTCATTTGGTACAAAATTTGTACAAATTCGTCTTTTTCCTGAAATGTTTCGTCTGATTGTCGAAAAAAGGGAGGGAGATTCAGGGGTTTCACCATTCCAAGCCTTTACGATTAGTGCCGCTTCACGTGTAGGCACTGGGAACATTACAGGTGTTGCCTTAGCCATTGGTGTCGGTGGACCAGGTGCAGTATTTTGGATGTGGATTATTGCTATTTTAGGAATGGCAACAGCCTTCATTGAAAGTACTTTAGCACAGGTCTATAAAGTAAAGGATGGCGATACTTTCCGAGGTGGACCTGCCTATTACATGGAAAAAGCGTTAGGTCAAAGAAAACTAGGTATCATTTTTAGTATTCTATTAACACTAAGTTTTGGATTTATATTTAATGCAGTGCAGTCTAACACAATTGCTACTTCGGTTGGGGAAGCATTTGATATAAGTCCAAAGCTCATTGGAGGCTTACTTGTAGCACTAACAGCATTAATTATTTTTGGTGGTGTACAAAGAATTGTAAAGGTAACGCAAGTCCTTGTACCTGTTATGGCCGTCTTCTATTTACTTGTAGCGCTTTTTGTTGTGGTGACAAATTTATCAGAAATACCGAATGTCTTTAAATTAATTTTCACACATGCATTTGGTCTACAAGAAGCTGCTGGTGGAGCAATTGGAGTCGCTATTATGCAAGGGGTACGTCGTGGTTTATTTTCAAATGAAGCTGGGATGGGTAGTGTGCCAAATGCTGCGGCGACTGCTAATACCTCACATCCTGCTAAGCAAGGACTTGTACAAAGCTTAGGTGTCTTTTTCGATACGATTATGATTTGTACAGCAACAGCCTTTATCATTATTTTAGCTGGCTTATATGATAAAGGTGAAAGTAATGGTATTATTTTGACGCAAAATTCCCTAGCTGTACACGTTGGGGATTGGGCTCCTTATTTTATTGCCATTTCCATTATCTTCTTTGCTTTCAGTTCAATTATCGGTAACTATTACTATGGTGAATCTAATATCGAATTTATAAATGCCCATAAGGGTTGGATGGTTATGTATCGCGTCCTAGTACTAGTCATGGTTATGTTCGGCTCTGTAGCACAAGTTCAACTTGTATGGAATTTAGCAGATTTATTTATGGGGCTCATGGCTTTCATCAATATTGCTATCATCATGATTCTTGGTAAAATTGCCTTCCTTGTATTAGATGATTTTACAGGCCAACGCAAAGCAGGTAAAAACCCTGTCTTTTATGCCAAATCAATTCCGACATTAAAAAATACTGATTGTTGGGAAGAAGATCGATAAAATAGGAATGCCCCTCCATTGCAATGAATGGAGGGGCGTTTTTTTAATATTTGAACTGACTAATCAGTTGTTTTAATTCATCGGCCATATGCGCAAGTGCTTGTGCCGAGGCATTGATTTCTTCCATTGATGCTAACTGTTCCTCAGTTGAGGCTGCAACATCTTCAGAAGCGGCTGCATTCCCTTTGGCTGAGAAGGCTAGATCTTCCGTCACTGCTGCTACCTCTTGCACACCAGCAGACATTTGCTCTGAGGCAGAAGAAACCTCTTCCATTTTTGGCGTAATTTCATTCATACTTGTCATAATGACTTGGAATTTCGTAATGGCTTCATCAGAAATATGTAAACCACTTTGAACATCCTCCGTTACCTTAGCCATAATACTTACAGATTGCTCTGTTTCTTGTTGAATTCCGCGAATCAATTCAAAAATTTGTTTAGCCGAATCCTGTGATTGCTCGGCAAGCTTACGGACTTCATCTGCTACAACTGCAAATCCTTTTCCATGCTCGCCTGCTCTTGCTGCTTCAATAGCGGCATTTAAAGCCAGTAAATTAGTTTGATCCGCAATGCTTGTAATGACGTCTAAAATGGATGTAATTTGCTGTGAACGTTCATGTAAGGTTTGAATTTTAGCATTAGAATCAGCAACAGATAAATGAATAGACTGCATTTGATCCTTTGTATTTTGAACAGCTTGTCCGCCCTCATCTGCCTGTAATGTCGCATGCTGTGAAAGGTCCGTCACAGCAGATGAAATTTCAGCAATATGAAGAATAGCTGTTGAAAGCTCATGTAATGATTCGGCATTTTTATTGGCACTAACAGTTTGACCATCTGCACTTGATGCAACATCTTGAATCGAAATTGCGACTTTTTCGGTTGCTATACTTGTTTGATTCGCATTAGCTGTTAGCTCTTCAGCAGACGATGCCACTTCCTCTGCATTTTGTTCGATTTTTTGAATAAGCGTCCGTAAACTTTCCTGCATATCATTAAAGGCCATTCCTAATTGCCCAATTTCATCATTCGAAGTTATCGTAACAGTTTCTGTCAGATCACCTTTACTAATCGTAACGGCGCTATCTTTTAATGCTTTAATTGGTTTAATGACAGCCTTCATCACGAAGTAGAAGATTATAGAACTAATAACGACAGCTGCAAGTAGCACTATAATGGTGTGAGATAAAATCGATGAAGCCGATTCATCAATTTCCTTGGAAAAGATGGTACCTGTGATTTTCCAATTGGTTACTTCATTCGTCGTATAGAATAAAATACGATCATCGCCGTTAAAGACGTATTCATAGGTGCCAGAGGGACTTTCGTACATTTTATCGAGGAAACTTTCTTTTATCTTGCCACCCGCTTCGAGGGTAGGATGGGAAATGACCAGATTGTCTTCCCCAAAAATAGAGGGATAACCATTTTTCCCAATTCGAATGGAATCTGCAATTTTTTGAAGGTTTGTTAATTTAATATCAATAGCGACAACCCCTGACTGGTCCTTAATCTGTTTAGCCACCGTGACAACCATATCACCTGTTCCCGCATCCTTATACGGGTTAGTAATTAAAGTTTCACCTTTTAAAGCCGTCGCTTGTTTATACCAATCTCGATCTAATGGATTATAATCCGCATCATTCAATCTGGGTACTTGAGAAAACGAACCATCATTTGTTCCAACATAAATACTTAAAACGTCTGGATTAAGCTGTCCATATTGTTTAAACTTTGATTCAATAGACGTTTGAGATTGCTTAAATTGCTGTGCATCTATTTCACTACTAAACACTTGAATGTCATTCATCTTATCAGTAATCGTTTGATCAATTAGCTTATTTAGAATTCCTACACTTTCATTGGCGCTAAATAAGATTTCCTCTTCAATGGAATCCTTAGCTGATAAATAAGATAAACTACCTACAGATATAACAGGAATTAGTAATACTAGCGCAAATAGCGTATAAAGCTTGCCCTTAAAACTGCTAAATATTTTCTTCATATATTATTCTCCTTTTGTTTCTTGAAGTGAAAAATATCACTTGTCAGCCTGATATTTGCTACAACCGTTCCCACTCTGTATCTGTTTTACATCTCTCCCATAGCTTTTATCGGATGAAATATTATTTTTCAAACATAATTATGATTTTTTTATTATTCAGTCTTTACAGATACTCTAAATCCCTGTAATTGTCAGGAATAACTTCCTATTAGCCCACAACTTACTAATCAATAGCTACACGCTGAAATGGCTTCTATTGGTCTAGACTTTATAGAAATTGGAACTGCTGAACTGATAAAAAGGTAATAAAAAGAGGTTGTCCAATGATTTATTTAACCAGTAGACCCCTCTTTTATCCTGAGCTTAATATTTAAATGTTTGTATCGATTCCTGTAAATCTATCGCCATTTTCGCTAAATGTGTGGAAGCCGCCGCTACTTCCTCCATTGCCGCATTTTGCTCTTGGGAAGAAGCGGCAACGCTTTGCACATGACGGCTTGATTTCATAGATACCTCACCTATGTAGTCAATTTCTTGGACAAGCTGTTCAATATCTTGATGGATGGTACGAATAGCTGCGGTAACTAACTCCGTCTGTGCTTGAACATCATTAATAGCATCATCAATTTGTATAAAATTATCTCTTGCCACATTAACCTTATCCCGACCTACATGCACCGAATCATTGCTATTGACCATATCTTCTTCAATTATTCTTGTACTGTCAGTAATTTGAGCTACTACTTTTTCAATTTCCACTGCTGCAAAATTAGACTCATCTGCCAGCTTGCGTACTTCCTCAGCGACAACGGCAAACCCTTTCCCATGTTCACCGCTTCGTGCCGCTTCAATAGAGGCATTGATAGCAAGTAAATTGGTCTGCGTCGCAATACTTTTAATGACATTTACAGCTGCTACAATAGCTGCTGAATTATCATCTAAATCCTGGACACGCGTATTTAATTCACTCGTATTGGCTGAAATTTCATCCATTTGTACCGTTGCATCGTGGACAGAAGAACGACCTAAACTCGCCATATTTTTCGTTTCGACGGTTGCATCATTAACATTTTGAATGCTAGTGGAAATATCATTCATTTTCTTCAAAATATGGGCCGATAAATTCCGTACATCACCTGTTAAAGTATCCTGCTCTTCAATTCCATGTGCAATATCTTGAATCGACTCTGTGACAACCTCCGTTGCCTGTGTGACCTCCATACTACTTGCCGTTAGCTGCTCAGAGGTCGCTGCCACTTGTTCAGAGGAATTTCCTACTTGCTTCATCATCTGACGAAGCTTTTCTGACATTGTATTGAATGACTGGGCTAGGTGAGCAAATTCATCCTTTGTTTTGAATTGAAGATGGGTGTTTAAATTCCCCTCTGAGAATGTATCCATTTCACTGACCGTTTGTTGGATATTTTTAGCAATCCTTCTACCAAATACAGTGGCAATAATGATGCTAATGAGGAGAGAAATTGCCGCCAATATCAATATTTCAATACCACTTCTTTCCCCTTTTTGCTTGGTCGCCTCTATATGTGCTAGCATGTCTTCCTGCTGTGCAGTGGCCATTGTCTTTCCAAAGACTACAAGTTTCAAAGAGCCCTCCCCTAAAATCGGCAAGGCTACTTGCTGAGCCTGTTCTATTTCGCCACGTTTATAAAGCGGAATAATCTGTCCATCTATCGCCTTTTCCCAATCATCAAGCTGTTGTAAAAATTGTTCAAAATCTTGATTGCGAGCGCCTATTTCTTGAAGGCGATTAATGGATGTATGTAAGGTATTCCGAATTTCATGATGATTGTTTAACATTTCTTCCTTACCATATAATATATATCCTCGAATAGCTGCGTTTGCACGCACAGTTTGGAACGAGATATCTTGATATAGATGGATTAATTCCGTATTGTCTTCGATTTCAGCTAGTGTCCTATTATTATTAGTTAAGAAATACATCGCAATGGCTGTAATCATTAATAAGAAGGCTAGCACGATACCAAAAGCAATTTGTAGTTTACGTTCCACAGTTAATCTCATATGATTCCCTCAATTCTACTGTAATCACCATTGAGTATATCCTACCTAAATCTATTATCCTATAAAATATGTACCTTTTCTCACAAAATATCGCTAAAATTTAACAATAATGAAAACTCCACCTGAAAACTATTGACAATAATATCCACTATTACGCTAGTTTAAATAGGAATTAATCCATTGAAAGCCATGTAGATATAACCAAAAAAGTGGGAGAAGTAATACCATTTTCACGAAAAGCCCCCTTTTTTCCACATATTCACGAATACCTGAAGTAAGCATCAGGACACTTAGTAATAATAAGCTATGCTGAGCCCCATATATTTGCATCGTAAATGTGATCGTTAATGGCAGGAGGACAGGAAGAATAAAATCAGAAGCGAGTCTCTTCTCCTTTTCTTTCATCAAGTTTTGCTGATCAGTTTTCGATGTACCTCCTATTAATTGCTTTGCCAGCATATATGCTAGACTAAAAAATAAAATTGTATACATAATAAATAATAACCATGGCGTTCGGCTTTCTTCATTCAATAAAAGAAAATAATCTACCACTTCTTTAGTTTGTAGTTTATAATACTGCATCGTTTTCTGATCCATGAAGAATAATTGTTCGTCGTCCACCATCACCTTAACAGCCATTTCCTTTCCATTATCGAAACGAATATATAAATCACTCGTTGGGGTAGGTTCGGTTGGTCGACTGGTCGGGACTTTTTTGGTCTGTAAAGCTTGTTGCAGGTGTTCTGTATCTTTCACCTCATAACGATTAAGGTAGAACACTTGCTTTAATGGATATAAATATTGCTCCTTGCCATCATTTCCAGACATATACCATGCCTGCTCAATCGTTTGAAAATGACTATGCGGAAGGGTTACTAGTTCGTCTCTTTGCCTTTCATTGTTCAAAAACAGCAGGAGGGTGATGAGGCTAAGCGTAATGCCAAGAATTAGTGTAAGTAAATGTCCAACCCGATTCATTGCTTATACTCCTTTACTCTTTACATATATAGTAATTATTGTAATATACGGTTTACCCATCCAATAAGTTTCATCTATACTAAAGGATGGAGGTGGAACGGGAAATGAGCAAGCCAGAATTATATGTTAATTTAGTAGTAGGACCTGATTGTGATTTCGAATCAATGGCCATCCGAGCCGCACTTGAATCCTTTGGTGCAAGGGTAACGCTTCATTTGATTGGTAGACCAAATGATTTGATTGATGTCTTATCGGGCATTGATCTTCATGGCAAAATGGATTATCTCATTTTGAATTTTCACGGAGATGAAGGACGCTTTTGTCTGCCTGAGTTAGGGGAGGATGTGTATGAAGACGATGAACCAAAGAGTTTGTACTTTGGTCCATTGGATATACAAACTTATAGCCGCCTACAGGGTGTAAAGGTTATTGCAGCAGGCTGTACATTAGGGTGGAAACAGCTCGCAACAGCATTTTTAGAAAGTGGCTGTCACTCCTATTTAGCACCAGATGATTATATCGATGGTAACGCAAATCTTATGTTTCTTATTCGCTTTTTCTATGAGATCATCTCTCATCATAAAAATCAGCAGGAAGCATATGAACTAGCTCAAGCCATTGATTCGGAGACGGCAATGTACAAGCTTTATGTATCATAAAAAAAGATCGTAGCAACTAAAAGATTGCTACGATCTCTCTTATTTTTCGTGGATGTTTTCAAGCATAGCCTTGTTAAACGTTTGCGACTGTCCTCTCGCTATACTTAACGTTTGCCAGTCAGATCCCTTTACTTGCTTCGCGATATATATAATTTGACCAATATGCTGTGAATAATGAGCCATTTGTCTTTCTATCGCATCGATTACCGCTAGCTTTTCCCCTCTGATTGTGACATGTCCCTGCAAATCGGATTCTGTAATACTTGCCAAAGCATCTAAAAATACTTGCCAGCCCTCTTCCCAGACCGCGAGAATTGCTTCTTTTGTATAAAGACTATTGATAAACTCATCATCCCGATTTCGTGTAGTTTTCTCACCATCTGTCGTTAAAAAATCAGTCCAGCGCGAAATCATATTACCACTAACATGTTTAACAATGACCGCGATACTATTGGATTCTTCATTATACGCCCAGTGCAGTTCTGCCCCCTCCAATTGATCCAGTGCCTTATCGCCTAACTCTTTCACACTTTTGAATCTCTTTTGGACAACCTGTAAATACGTTTCCGCAATCGTCATAGTCGATCCCCATCCCCTCTTTTTTATTATTATAAATGGAATATCTTATCATTCACCAGCTAATTTCCGATTCGTCGTCATAAAAGAAAAAAACCATCTCAAAAATTTGAGACGGTTTTCTATTTATAAATTTTCATCAATATATGTTTCAATATCAGAAGCTATTGTATCAATTGGTACATCTTCAATATTTTCAGCGAAGCCATTATACATTTTAACGATTGTTCCCTCTTTATCAACTAGGAAAAATTGATTACCATGGATAACTTGATCACTATTAGGATCGTTTTTCACTAAAATTTTCGTATTTTTAACCGCAAACTGTTCAATATACTTTTGTGAATATCCTGTAAGAAGATTCCACTTAGAATCATCTGGCACATTATATTTACTAATATAGTTGGCTAATACTTCTGGCGTATCAACATCTGGATCTACAGAAAAGGCGACGATATTATAATCCTCTACCCCTTTTTTCTGAAGCTTTTCTTGGACTTGTGCCATATTCAAGGACATTGGTGGGCAAATCGATACACAATTCGTGAAAATATACATACCGATCCATGGCTTGCCTTTTAAACTTTCAAGTGAAACTGTCTCTCCACGCTGATTGACATGTTCAAAATCAGGTATCTCTAAACTATAATCTGCTTTAAATTTAGAATTCCCGCAGGCACCTAGCACAGTCACACAGGCTAAAAGCAATACTAGCCCCATTCGTTTATGTTTCATGTTAACACTCTCCCTAACCTACACTATCCTCATCCTAACTTAGGCTGTAAGCGTTGACAAGAACCTCTAGGTGACAGCTTTCGTACATATTTGTGAAATTAATTTCATTTTAAGGAAACAAGTGCCTCATGAATCGCATCTAGCTTTACCTCGACACGGTATAATAAATAAAAGGACACTAAAATCGGAAAACCAATATCCGATATCATGTTTAACCACTGTTCCATTGCTATGCCCCCTCTCACTAGGTAAAAATGGCCTTTGCAGTTCTCTTAGCAAAGACCATTTTTTCATTATTCTGTTGCTACATCGAATTCTATTACCTTTCGTTCTACAATGCGTGCACCTTTGATAGCTGTCAATGCTCCAGCTTGTCCAGAAAATACATTTTTAGCCATAATAGTTTTCATGACTTGTTGAATGTCAGCTGCTGTTACTGTTGGCTTTGGAGCATCAATCGTAAGCATGGATGTTTTACCATCCGCTGTAACAAATTGTAACTCTAAAACTTGTGTCATTTTGTCATCCCCCCTTAAGATAATTCGCTTGTCTCTTGCTTTTCAATACCGGCTAATGCTTGTGATGAGAGACTGGCCTTCGCTTGGGCGACAGCTACTAAATCTTCTACGCTATGTGTCTTAGCGATATTACGATACGATTTAGTAGTGTATGTTGGCTCGTTTTGCTCATTGTAGCCTTCCACATATTTCAGACGCAGTGTAGCTTGTAAAAAATTCACGTTCGCCATCCATCGTCACCTCCCTTCATACACTATATAAAGACGAATTGCTAAAAAAGGGACATTATAGGATGAATTTTTTTTCAGAAGCTTTTATAATAGAGTCAGAGAAGGCAAAGAGGTGAACGATTTGTTACAAGGTTGGTTTTTATGGTTTATTTTATTTTGGGTGGTTGTCCTCATTTCATTGATGGCGATTGGCGGCTTTTTCATGTTCCGCAAGTTTTTAAAAGCACTCCCAAAGCAGGATGGAAAGTCTGATTTAGATTGGCAGGAATTTTATTTAGATAAAACAATCCATTTATGGGGACAAGCTGAAAAAGAGTTACTCTATGAGCTTGTAAGCCCTGTCCCTGAGCTCTTTAGACAAGTAGCAAAGGAGAAGATTGCAGGGAAAATTGGCGAGCTTGCTTTAGAGGAAAAAGCACCTGCCATTAACAATGACCTCATTATTCGTGGCTACATCCAAGCAACACCTAAACGCGATCACAAATTTTTACGCAAAAAATTAGAGCAAATGCAAATTGACATCGCCCCCTACGAACATTTATTTGAATAAAGAAAACTACGCAGCACACAAGCTTGTGCTGCGTTTTTTAGGGGTACTGCTTTGAGCGGACCATCCTCATTTGGCGTTCTATCCGTCTATTCGAGCGTTCTATCCACCTCTTCTGCAACCTATCCGTCAATTCGAGCGTTCTATCCACCACTTCTGCAGTTCTATCCGTCACTTTGGGCGTTCTATCCACCACTTCTGCAACCTATCCGTCTATTCGGGCGTTCTATCCACCACTTCTGCAGTTCTATCCGTCACTTTGGGCGTTCTATCCACCACTTTTGCAATCCTATCCGTCTATTCGAGCGTTCTATCCACCACTTTTGCAACCTATCCGTCAATTCGAGCGTTCTATCCACCACTTTTGCAACCTATCCGTCAATTCGAGCGTTCTATCCGCCACTTTTGCAATCCTATCCGTCAATTCGAGCGTTTCACCCTCCACGATGCATAACAAATTCGCCCCACCTCCCGAATCTAAAGCATAAAAAAACTACACTAGTTTGAGCACTAGTGTAGCTGGGGAATCGTTTTTTTGATTTTTTTAAACTGGATTAACATGGCAATTCGCCAAGGTACTAACATGGCGAAGGCTAGGATCCAGAACATGCCTGCTAATTCACCAACATCGATGGAGCTGCTTAGAACCATTTTAGCCACTACTCGGAATATTAATAAACCAAATAATATAAAAACGAATGCTTTTGAACGTTTTAAATAAATATCTCGACCTTTCACTTCAAATTTGGAAGTGGCAATTAAAATTGTCGAGAACACCATTCCTACAGCGGCTGCTTCTAATATTTGCATCGGTGGTACTCGGAATTGTTCAAATAAAAACATGAGTGCACCAGAAGACATCGCGATGGGCGGAATAATAATTTTCTTCTCATTTGTTGGCATTTTGGAAGCTCTCATACGTATAACCATGACAAAGCTACCCATTAGAATGGCCATAATGGTCGACCCAATAACATAATAGTGAGAAGGGATATTGCTCAACATAAAAGATCCTCCTCTAATGTCAAATTAGCAATTTTGACCAAGTAATTGGTCAGCGACGGCTCTTAATCTTTCTGGCTCAAAGGGCTTGGTAATAAAATCTTTCGCCCCACTTTCAATCGCTTCTACAATTAACTTTTGTTGGCCTAATGCTGTTACCATAATTATTTTTGCATTTGGAAATTCTGGGATAATTTTTTTTACCGCCGCAATACCAGTCATAACGGGCATCGTTACATCCATTGTTACTAAATCTGGTTGTAACTCTCGATACATAGCCACAGCTTCTTTACCATTTGCTGCCTTACCTACTACGTCATAACCCCATTCTGAAAACATATTACTGATTGCAACACGCATAAATAGCGTATCATCCACTACTAAAACTGTAGGCACATGTTCATCTCCCTCCACGTTAAAGTACGGTATGCCTCTTTAGTTTAACAAATTAAAAGCCTGTAAATCCACCGAAAATAGGCTGTAATATACGAGTAATATACGTTAATCCATCAAAGAATAACAAGATACCCACGGCAATCATGATATAACCACCGATTTTCACGATTTTTTGGCTATGTGTGCGAATCCAAGTCATTCGTGAAATAAAGAACGATAACACAAAGAATGGGATTGCGAACCCTAAATAATAGGCGAACATATAGCTAAAGCCTGCGCCTGGGTTTGTACTAGCCAACATTATAATAGAAGCTAAAATTGGTCCTGTACATGGTGTCCATCCTGCCGCAAAGGCAATACCAATTAAAACAGATCCCAAATAGCCAGATGGTCGATTTTTAAATTGAAACTTCCGATCCTTCATGAGGAAATCAATTTGTAGCAATCCAACAATCATTAAACCAAATACTACGATTAAAATGGCACCAACCTGACGTAGTAAAGTTTGATAATTCAGGAAAAACTCTGCCGCATAGGAGGCACTTAGTCCGATAATAATAAAAATAATTGAAAATCCTAGTAAAAAGAATAGTGTGTGGAAAATGGCACGCTTTTGTAGCATCCCTTTTTCTGATTTTAGCTCATCTAATGTCATACCAGTTATGTACGATAAAAATGCTGGATACAATGGGAGGGTACATGGTGAAATAAAACTTAGAAACCCTGCACCAAAAGCTAAAAATACGTTAATATCTGTTCCCATATTTTTCGATCGCTCCTTACAGTTACTGCAACCATCGTACCAAAAAAACTGATAAATTGCGCCCTTCCTGATTGTGAACGTTTCATGGCAAAATGATGAGATTTCTGAAAATTCCTCCCAAACATATAAAAAGCTTAATAAGCTACTTCTGCATTATGCGCCGCTGTTGATTTTCTGTCAACAAAATTCGCCATTATTCTACATTTTTAAATAAGCTTACCTATCTCATTTTTTTAGCCAATGCACCGTTTTTTATACACTATTCAAGAGTAATTATCTGATCTTCATGTATAATATTCATAACAAACGCGCATTTGATTGAAAAAAGAGGTGTAGCTCCTTGGAATTAAAAAAAATAAAACCTAAAAAAATCTATGAAGAAGTGTCCGAAATTTTGCATGAAAAAATAAGAGGTGGTGTTTTAAAGCCGGGTGATCGACTGGACTCGGTTGAACAGCTTGCTGAACAATTGCAAGTTAGCCGTTCCGCTGTGCGAGAGGCGCTTTCTGCCTTAAAGGCAATGGGATTGATTGAAATCAAACAAGGCTCAGGGACTTTTGTAAAGAGTGTGCCTCCAAACAGACTCGATTTTCCATTATCTACAGCCATGTTATCGAATAAACTTGATATTGCCCGTTTATTAGAAGTGCGCAAGATCATTGAGGTGGGCGCAGCTGCGAGTGCCGCAAACAACCGTACAGAACAGGATATTCAAGTAATGGTTCAAATCTTAGAAAATATGAAGCAAGCCCATGGGAATGGTGAACTTGGTGAAAAAGTGGATTATCAATTTCATGTGGCAATTGCAACTGCCTCCCAAAACCCCCTACTTGCTACCATTCTAGATCAAATTTCTGGGCTGATGATTGATACAATGAAAGAAACACGCCGCATTTGGTTGTACTCTAAAAAAACAACAAGCGAGCAACTATATGAGGAACATATGAAAATCTTCCTTGCTATTCAACAGCAAAATGAAGAATTGGCCAAACAGGCGATGACCTCTCATTTAAGCAATGTTGAAAAGGTTCTATTACAATATTTTGAAACAACGGAATCCAACCTGCTTTAAAACAGCCTAGCTCTCGACTAGGTTGTTTTATTTTTTCTGAAAATTCCATCAAAACATCTTCTTTCTTTGAAAAGTTTGTAGTATGATACATATAACCAAAAGTCATCTGATGACCTGTTGTTTATAAAAAGGAGCGATGCATATGAAAGTAACTCTCTTTGCTACTTGCCTAGTGGATATGTTTCAGGGAGATATAGGGAAATCTGTTGTGGAAGTGTTAGAAAGACTTGGCTGTGAAATTGATTTTCCTGAGCAACAAATTTGCTGTGGACAGCCCGCCTATAATAGTGGCTATGTGAAAGAATCCAAAAATGCGATGAAAAGAATGATTACTGCCTTCGAGCATGCTGATTACGTCGTCTCCCCCTCTGGTTCTTGTGTTTATATGTTTAAGGAATATCCAGAGATTTTTAAGGGAGACCCTTTATGGGCTTCAAAAGCAAAGGCATTGGCAGCCAAAACGTATGAGTTTACTGAATTTATTGTCCATGTATTAAAGATAGAGGATGTTGGAGCCCATTTAGAGGGCAAAGCTACTTACCATACTTCCTGCCATATGACTCGCCTCCTTGGAGTGAATGAGGCTCCTATAAAGTTATTACAAAATGTCGATGGTTTACAGTATGTGGAGCTCCCAGCAAAAGATAGGTGCTGTGGGTTTGGTGGCACATTCTCTGTCAAAATGGGCAATATATCTGGCGAAATGGTTCAAGAAAAGGTCCACCATGTAGAGGAGACAGGGGCGGATTATTTAATCGGAGCAGATGCTGGCTGTTTAATCAATATGGGTGGTCGTATTCATCGCCAAGGAAAGCCAATTAAAGTAATGCACATTGCAGAGGTTTTAAATTGCCGATAAAAGGAGGAACATTCATGGCCATGAAAACTAGTAATAATCGCTTTCAGGACCGTGTCACAAAAGAGCTTGAAAATCAATTTATGCGTAGCGCTGTTTCCAGAGCTCAGGACCGCTTTCAAACACGTCGTCTACAACAAACTCAGGAACTTGGAGATTGGGAGGAATGGCGTTCACATGGAGAGGAAATACGGAAACATGTTTTAGAAAATCTTGATTATTATCTATACCAATTAAGTGACAATGTTGCCAAAAGAGGTGGACATGTTTTCTTTGCTCAAACTGCACAAGAAGCAACAGCCTATATTCAAGATATTGCGAAACAGAAAAATGCTGCTAAAATTGTGAAGTCAAAATCGATGGTAACCGAGGAAATAAACCTTAATGCTGCATTAGAGGAACTAGGCTGTGAAGTGATCGAAACGGACTTAGGTGAATACATTTTGCAAGTTGCCGATCACGAGCCCCCATCTCATATTGTGGCTCCTGCTCTGCATAAAAACAAAGAGCAAATTCGAGATGTGTTTAAAGCAAAACAGGGCTACACTCAATCGGAAAAGCCCGAGGAGCTTGCTCTTTATGTGCGTGAAAAACTACGCGATGAATATTTAACTGCCGATATCGGTATAACAGGCTGTAATTTTGCCATTGCTGAAAGTGGATCGATTACGCTAGTCACCAATGAAGGCAATGCTGATTTAGTTACGGCTCTGCCAAAAACTCAAGTCACTGTAATGGGAATGGAAAGAATTGTTCCTACCTTTGAAGAAATGGAGGTTCTCGTAAGCTTATTAACACGTAGTGCTGTAGGGCAAAAGCTGACAAGCTATATTACTACGCTTACAGGAATTAAAGACGAGGGTGAGACAGATGGGCCTGAGGAATTCCATTTAGTCATAGTGGATAATGGTCGCTCAGCCATTCTTGGTGGCGAATTTCAGCCTATCTTACAATGCATTCGCTGTGCCGCCTGTGTCAATGCTTGCCCTGTTTATCGTCATGTCGGTGGGCATACGTATGGCTCTATCTACTCGGGTCCGGTTGGTGTAGTACTCTCTCCGTTATTAGGAGGCTATGATGATTTTAAAGAGCTCCCCTATGCCTCAACGCTATGTGGTGCCTGTACGGATGCTTGCCCTGTAAAAATACCTTTACATCAGCTTATTCATAGACATCGTCAGGTCATTGTTGAAAATGAAGGCAAAGCACCCGTTTCCGAAAAGCTACTAATGAAGGCATTTGGCTTAGGAGCATCCTCCCCTACCTTGTATAAGATGGCTACAAAAATGGCCGCTCCTGCAATGGCTCCCTTCACGAATGACCATACGATTACTAAAGGTCCAGGTCCTTTAAAAGCATGGACTGAAGCACGGGATTTCCCTGCACCGAATAAAAACAGTTTCCGAAATTGGATGAAGCACCGCACAAAAGGAGATGAGGAATCATGACTGGTACCATTCAGCATCGAGAGAATTTTTTAGCAAACATTGCACAGCAGTTAGGGCGTTCACCTATTACAACGCTTCCACGCCCCACGTGGCAGTATCAACCACAAAACCGTACATTAAAAGATGCCACGAGAGACGAATTACTAGAGATTTTCATGAAACAATGCGCCAATATTCATACGAATATCGTGATTTCCAATTGTGCCAAGCTTTCTCAAGATTTGCAATCTGTTGTGGACCAATATGGCGGACAATCCATCATTAGTTCTAGGGACGAGCGATTTCAAGAATTCGGACTATCTGAATTAATGACAGAAAAATGGCCGCAGTCTAATATTCAGTACTATGAATGGAATTCACAGCAACCACAGGAAAATATCCTACATGCAGAAAAAGCCAATATAGGCATTACTATTAGCGAGATGACACTTGCTGAATCTGGGACGGCTGTACTTTTTAGCAGTAGAGATCAAGGAAGAAGTATTAGCTTCTTACCAGAAAAATCGATCATTTTAATCCCCAAAAGTACAATGGTGCCTCGTATGACACAAGCAGCACGGTGGATTCGTGAAAAAATCAACAACGGAGAGAAAATTCCTTCCTGTATTAATTTCATTACAGGTCCTAGTAACTCAGCAGATATCGAAATGATTTTAATCGTTGGTGTACATGGCCCGATTCAAGCTACCTATATCGTCATTGAGGATCGTTAAGCCCATTAATAAAGTAAAGCCTTTGATCTCTACTATGGCAGGTACTTAATAATACTCCTATAGTAAAAAATGACAAAAGGTATCGAGCATTTACGTCACGATACCTTTTGTCTATAGTCAGACATGCATTTATGTTGTTGAATGAGGGACACTTTTTGTTATGCCTTCTTTTTCATAATACTCTGGATGTGCTTCTTTTAAAATGGAAGTGCGTAGCATCACAAGTGAAATGGTAATGATAATGACACTCGTAACAGGTAAAATGATTGTGGCCGGTATTGCATCATATAATACGCCATAAACAACCATACCAATTGGCATCATAGACATTGCCATTGTTTCCATTAGACCGAAAACGCGTCCGCGGAATTCTTCTGAGATGATTTTTTGCATATACACCCCTATTGGCATATTTATCCCCATTTCAAAAATGGCAAAAATAAAGTAAATGATTAGGTAGAAAATTACAATCGCGATATAGGAAAAATTCGTGACTAACGGAATGATTGCTAAGGCGAGACTACCTGCTAACAGTAATAAGCTTATTTTTGAGAAACGTAATGGCGCTTTGACTTCTGGTCTTGTTGCAAAATAAAGAGAGGCTATCAGCATACCTGCTGCTCCTGATGCCTCTATAAAACCAAAATGCGTTGATTTTACTTTCAGCAATTCAATAATAATATATGTTCCTCCAACGGCAATCGCAGAAAAAAATAGATTAATCCATAATGCCACCCACATGATTGTTTTTATAACTTTTCGTTGTTTAATATAATGGAAGCCACCTTTAAGCCCTTCCCACACCTTCTCCTTCTTCACATCTTCCCCTCTAGTACTATAGAGTTTAAAATCCATTGTTGCCTCTAAGCAAAACGCCATGATATACGCTACAATATTTACCATTAAAAATATATCAATATTGAAAAATCCATACATCATGCCGCCAATGACTGGTCCCCCAATGGCAGCCACCGACATTGATAATTGATTAAATGACATCGCGCGCTGTAAACGTTCTGGATTTACAAGTGTAGCAATTGCAGATGAAAACGTGACCCCAGAAAATGCGGAACATATTGTATTAAAGACTGTAGCTATGTAAATAGCATAAACCGACATCCCTACCGTTTCTGTATAAATCAGTAATCCCCCTACGGTCAAAATGGTTCCTGCCTGTGCTAATAAAATCGTTCGTTTTTTTGAAAAATTATCCGCTACATAACCTGCCAAGGGTGCTACGAGAGCACGAGGTAACACTGAACAAATCATATTGGTCGCAAAGCTCATGGCTGACCCTGTCATGGCTAATATATACAGGCTAAAACCAAACGCCATGACATTTGCCCCTAACATGGCAATCATTTTACTCGCTGTAAAAGTCCATAAATGATAGGTCGCCTTTCTTAATTTCTCCGTTTCATTCATCTTATAAACCCCTCCATTTTTTAGTTGAATTAAAAAGTTTAATTTTATTAAACAAAATATACCATAGCTTCCTCTTTTCACGCAAGAAAAAGTTTAATATAATTAAACAAAAGGAGGCGAGGCAGTGAACTCTCTAGGCGCACGAATTCGCAAATTAAGGAAAGAAAAAAAATTAACATTAGAGGCGCTTGCCGGTGATCGTCTAACAAAAGGAATGCTAAGTCAAATAGAAAATGAAAAGGCCAAGCCCTCTATGGAAAGCCTGGACTATATTGCTGAACGGTTAGGTGTCAAGGCTAGTGAATTACTCGAAGAAGTAGCACCCTCATCCATTCGTTCACTTTTAGAGCAGGTGGAAATTTTATTTGCAGAGGTAAAATGGGGAGACATAGTTCGCTATCAAGAAATTGTTGATTTAATCAAGCCATCAGTCGAGGGACTTCCTCATAGTTATGAAGCAGGCCGTTTATTGTATATATACGCTGTCACACAGTATGAAGCAGGATTAACTTCATGGGAAACATCCCTCCTACAAGCGCGCACTATCTTTAAAGAAATTAATTTACTTAGCCATTGGTTCAAAACATTCATCCTGCAAATGTCCATATTAGCGGGAAAACGTCAATATGACCTGGCCTATGCCTGTATTTTACAGGCACAAGAAATTATCAAACAAGAGGATTATCAGCTTGATTCTCGTGACGCTTTATTAATGGCTTATTATACAAGCATTTTACAGCTTGCCATCGGAGAACATGAAGAAGGGAAAAAATTAATAAACGAGACGATTACGAATGCTCATAAAAATCAGCTGTTTTATAAAATTGATGATATGTATCGTATAGGAGCGTATTGCGCGATGATTGACCATGACTTTGAACAAGCAGAGCATATGTTTATGAAGCTGGAGCAATATCGGGCTTTTGCTGAGCGCGCACTAGTAGATGCTTTCATCTTTATTTTACGAGCACATTATAATAATAATTACATGTTTAATTATGAGCAGGCATTAATCGAAATTGAGAGCTTTAATAAGCTGAAGCATGAGGATTTAGATATTTTGGATTCAAACTATTATTATGCGGAAAAAGGAAAGTCTCTATATTTACTCGGTCGTTATGAGGAGGCTAGAGCTGTATTTGAGCATTTTCAAAAAGCACCTAATTTTGTCAGCCATCCATATGATATTTTAGGCTTAAATGAATGCTTTTCCTATAAGGCCCTTTGCTATGCACATTTCGGGGAACTTACAACCGCCTACGACATTGCGAAAATGGCTTACACTGATTCACTGGATTTAGTTGATTTACCTTATAAACGCAAAATTGAAGAAGTCTATATGACAATTAGGGCACAAATTGATTCTAATTCCTACTAGTAAAGGGATTGCACTACTTCGTGCAATCCCTTGTTCTTACTGCTGATGATCTTCTTTTATTTGCTTATGAATTTTGCGCAATGCTTTTTTGGAACCACGCTCTATATCATGCTGAAGCTTACGTTCTTGATAGTCGACAAATAAAGTCTCAAGATCATATCCTTCAGGGTATAGTTCGGTTGCCGGTAGCTCTAATGCAAGTCGTTTCACATGAACCTCTAGCATCTCACCCTTATAGTACACAGTGACATTATAGAACTGATTCATTTCTTGATAAACAAGCTCGACATCATCATGATCCAATAATTTCACTCGGTCCCCCTTGGCAAATTCAATGATGGCTGCCCTGCCAGCTTTCTCTACTTTCGGCTTTCGAATTTTACTATCCTGCACACGAGTCAGCTGATAATCCTTATGATTCATATAATCTTGCGCTCGTTGTAAAACCTCTGCACGGACATTCATTTTTTTAGAAATCCAAAGTGCATTACTCTCTCCAGACGTGCCAATCATTAACTGATACAAAGGCTCTAATGTTTCACTATTAAATCGCATAGCTGCATTCATAAAGTCTGGGTGCATCTCTGAAAATCGTTTAATTTCTCCGTAATGTGTTGTCGCTACTGTGATACAGCCCATTTGATAGAACTCTTCTAAAATCGCAATAGCCAGTGCTGCACCCTCATTCGGCTCAGTACCACTGCCGATCTCATCCAATATTAATAGTGTATGATTATTGGATGCTCTCATAATATCGGAGAGATTTTTCATATGGGATGAAAACGTACTTAACGCATTTTCCATACTTTGATTGTCACCTATATCAACAAAGATATGATCGAATATAGCCAATTCAGTGCCCTCATCTGCCACAATATGAAAGCCTGACATTGTCGCCAATGTTAATAAGCCAATTGTTTTCAACACGACCGTCTTGCCACCAGCATTTGGTCCAGTAATAATTAAGCTCCTGTAATCTTTCCCTATCGTAAATTGAAGTGGTACAGCGTTTCCTGGTAATAAAGGATGTCTGCCATTGATTACTTGAATGTAGCCATAATCATTTAAGCGTGGCTCCATGCCACCAATTTGTTTACTAAATTTTGCTTTAGCAAAGACCATATCATATTGGCTAATCAACTCCATATTTATATGGAGGGCGTGAAGATGATTCATTAAAAGCCCTGATAAAGATGCTAATATCTGATACTCCTCCACCGCTTCTTCAGCCTTTAAAGTAGCTAATTCTCCATTTAATTTAGCCACAATACTTGGCTCCATAAAAACGGTTGCCCCTTTTGAGGAGATTTCCACTATCGTCCCCTGTACATGATTTTTATAGGAAGCCTTAATTGGAATCGTATAGCGATCATCCTTTTGACTAATAAAGAACTCCTGTATATACGTTTTGTTGGCACTGTTGTTGAGGAATTTTGTTAAGCGTTCTTTTATTTTTTCCTCTGTCGTTTCGATATGATGACGAATCCGCTTTAATTCTCGACTAGCAGCTGAATCGACACGATTAGCTTTTATAGCAAAGTTTATTTCTTCCTCCACATTTTTAAATTCGGCCATTGAATTCGCGTAAGATGAAAGAACTGGCGCAAAAAATTCTTTATCTAACATGAATTTTTTAATGTTACGACAGCCTCTTAAAAAGTCCGACATGCTGATGAGCTCACTGGGGTCCAAGATCATCCCTTTTGCCAGTTTGGTCATGATATGCTCAATATTGGATACACCTAAAAATGGTACATGACCCTCCGCATCTACGATTACACGGGCCTCAGTTGTTTCATTCAAGCGAGTTTTTACAATTGCTAAGTTTGAGCTGGGCATTAATTTATCTAATAACTGTTTCCCCAACCCACTTACACAATAGGATTTAACGATATCTTTTAATTCTTGGTATTGTAACTTCTCAAGAGTAGTAAAATTCATTTATTTATGCTCCTCATTCTGATTTTTATCATTCATGAAGATACCTACCCAATATTAGATAGCAATGAAGTGTTAAACAAAATAAAAAAAGCTGTGAGGAATCCCCACAGCTCTATCTTCAAAAGGCGAGTGTTCATAGCACTACAAATAAAACCTCATTTTCTGAAGTTTCATCCATATATGCACCGCTTGATAAAGTATTGTAGGTATCTACATAGGTTTTGAAATAAATCCATGACCAAATAAGGGGTCTGTTCATGACATATATCCCCTGTCGCCATATCATTTATTTCATTTACTTTTTACCTAGTTAGAACCTACCGCACTCACAAAAAGCACCTCTCATTTTATATCATTGTTATCTAATTATTGACATCATCTTACTATATGCTGACTAAATTGTAAAGGTGCGGCTCAATATTGTGCAAATAAGAAAAAAGACTTGTAGAAAATTCTACAAGTCTACTGATTTATGATGGGCTTTTCTCGTTTCTATAATCTTGGAACCTGAGAATAGTAATAATGCTGCCCAAATGATGCTAAATGCTAAAAGCTCTGTCTGACTAAATGGCTCTTTGTACAGTACAATACCCAAAATCAAAACAATGGTTGGTGAAACGTATTGGATAAAGCCCAATAAATATAATGGAATATTTTGTGCACCTTTTGCAAATAGGATGAGTGGTACAGCTGTTACTAAACCACTGAAAATCATCAAAATATCTGTTTTTACGTCAACATGTAAAAACGAAGCTTGATGGGTTGAAAATAGATAAACATAATAGCCTAAGGCAAATGGTAGGATCAATAATGTTTCAATAGCTAATCCTCTTGTAGCATCCAGTGTAATTTTCTTCTTCAATACGCCGTATATAGCAAAAGATAGCGCAATTAACAGTGCTACCCATGGCACAGAGCCATAATTAATCGTTAAAATAATAACGGCCAGAAAGGCAATTCCTGTCGCTACCCATTGTGCGCGACTTAGCGATTCTTTAAAGAAAATCACTCCAAAAATAACAGACAAGAGCGGATTTATATAATAGCCTAAGCTTGTTTCAATTAAATGGTTATGGGTAACTGCCCAAATATACAAGTACCAGTTCATTGAAATGACGAAGGAAGCACCCGCAAGCTGCCAGAAATGCTTTTGATGTGACCATAAATATTTTAAGTCCGCTATAAGGTCTTTACGCATTCGAAATACGATGACAGCCAGTACAGTAAAGACAAACGACCAAATCACTCGGGATAATAAAATCTCCATACTTGGTACATGTTCAAGTAGTTTCCAATAGAGAGGAAAGGCACCCCAAAAGGCATAGGCAAAAAATGCCGCCAAAACCCCTTTTTTCTCATTTGACATTGCCACTAACGCTCCTACTCTTAGTGAAATCAATAGCGACCTCACATAATGTTAAACTAGTTAAAGAATAGACTCATTATAGGGCTTTGAGTGGCAACTGTAAATGCCAAATTTCTTAACTACTTCTATCACCGTCCATCCTTCTGCTCTGATTCTAGCTCGGAGATATATTTGCGCACTGTACTATAGCTAATATCTGGATTGATTTGGCGTTTGATGCGTATATGAATTTCCTTTATGCCAACCCCCTGCTCTCGCATATTTTTTATCATTGACTTAAGTGGTCCTGTTAGTGACTCCCTCGACAAAGACGTATATTTACTTAATTCAATTAGTAGCTCCGTATTTTGTTGTCGTAGCACCTGCATTTCCTCTACCACGCAATTATATTCCGTTACTTTTTTTTGAAGGACTATGTTTTGCTGCTTTGATTTTTGCAAGTCCTCTGTAAGTGCTGCATTTTGTTTTTTTAATATTTTGCATTCTTGTTCTATTCCATTTTGCTTTTTATCTAAATCGGTATGTCTAGCACTGTACACTTTTTCTTTTTGCAATAACTCTAAATAACGGCTTTGTGGAATAAGCATTAAAGTTTCAGCTGCGCTAAGAGCAAGCGTTCCATCTTCAAAAGGCTCATACGACAATGTAGAGGAACTTATTTTATTGGTCATCATTTCACTCCTCCACGAATTATTTCATGTAATCGTAAAGCTTTGTATAACATCTGTTCGCTTCCTTTTTCATTTGATAATCATTCTCATTTAATTTTATCATAATCAGTATTTTACTTTTTGTCAAAGAACATATAACACATACAAATAAAAAAGCTTCTTGCAACGTTTTCTACAAGAAGCTTCCATTATTACATTTTTTTCAATTTTTCATATTCTAATTGCAAACGTTCAATACGTTTACGACCCTCTTCACGACTTCTGGCTGTTTCAGCTTGAATTTGCTTTGTTTCTTGAATACCAGTCATAATCGTTTGCCATGTTGTTTCAATTGTTTCAATTTTTATGCTTGGGCTGCCTGCAGCACGTGCAATATTCACGCTGTTTTTACTAATGTTTTCAGCATTACGCACGAGCATTTCATTCGTACGACGATCTAGCTCACTCATAGAATCGGAAATAAGCTTTTGACGCTTTAAAGTAACTGCATGAATTAAACCTTGTTTGAAAATAGGGATTGTCGTCACAAAGGCTGAGTTAATTTTCGCAATTAAATGGTTATTACCTTGTTGCATTAAACGTATTTGAGGTGCGGATTGGAATGATACTTGCTGCGCCATTTCTAAATCATAGCGACGTTGCTCTAATAATTCCACTGCACGTAGCATTGTTTCATATTCCATTGCTGCTAATTGATCGCCAGTTTGAGCCTTTTGCTCAAGGGCTGGTAATGTTGAACGAACATCTTCTATCTTTACTTCAATTGCAGCAACAAATTTACTTAAAGATTGGAAGTAATTTAAATTTTGATCATATAGATTTTCAAGATCAATTGTATTACGCTTCATTTCACCTTCATATTTTTGAATTTCACGGTAAATCACATCTACTTCCTTATTCATGCTGTCATATTTAGATAGGAATCTTTCCAATTGCTCTTTTCCTTTATTAAAGAGCTTGGAGATGAAGCCACCCTTTTTCTCCTCTGAAAAATCTTGAGGATCAAATTTATCCATAATTTTATTCAAATTATTTAATAGGACACTCGATTCTTCTAGTTTGCTGGACTTCATAGTAGCCAGCATTTTATCTGAAAAAGTAGAAATGCCACTTGCTGTTTCCTTACCAAGCTCTAGCATGGCGATTTGATCTTTAACATCAATGCGTTGAGCAAGTGCATGAACCTCTGGATCTTTCTTTAGCATAAGCTGGTTTTGCGCAATTTGTGATAGCTCTTGCTCAGAAACAAGTACCGGCTTTTGTTCAGGCTCTTGTTGCATAAGTGGATTAGGCTGTAATAAAGGATTTTCAGAAGCGAATGGGTCCTTGGATTTTAAAAGATCATTGTTGAATTCAGACATACGTTTTACCCCCTGCAATTTATCTCTACAATTTACTTACGATTACCTTGGAAAAAGGTTTCATTACGATAGAAAGACAAAACCAATTTCATGCTCTTTTTTAAATTATAGCTTCTTTCTAAACAAAATTCGACTGATTACGCAAATTCCTTTACATTGTTTTCTATCATTGGTATGGAACGACCAAAAGCAGCTACATCATCGTGTAGCTGCTTAACACTTAAGTTGTTACCTTTAATACTGTTTTTATTTTTTGAATGACACCGCCTGAGCTATATGTCAGTACACTGCGTTTATAGAACGATAAACTAAATAGGTACACGACTATAATCGTTGCGATTAAAATACCTAGAGATAGCAATGGCACTATACCCCCGATATCAGTAGCACCTATCCTCATTGGCATAATCATTCCTGATGTTAACGGGATATAAGAGAATATTTTAATGATGATTGTATCTGGATTACCCATCCCTGTTAGCATGACATAGAAGCCGATTATCGTAATAATCATGGCCGGCATTAATACTTGACCTGCTTCTTCAACTTTCGATACTAATGAGCCGAATAATGCGCCAATGATAAGATATAGGATAACCGTTAGCAATAAGAATACAATGGCATAGATAACGTAACCAACTGACAGCTCTTTGACAATGTCAGACGCCATATCCCAAACTATTCCGCCTTTTACGAGTTTAGCATAGATGAGGAATACTGCTGCAAGAATACCCATCTGTGTTAAAGCGAGTAATAATACACCTGCAATTTTTGCTTTAAAATGAGTAGTTGGCTTGACACTTACTAAAAGCATTTCCATTGCTCGCGAGCCTTTTTCAGAGGCAATTTCAGTCGTAATCATAGATAGGAATGTAGAAATAAAGAAATAAATTAAAATCCCAACTGCATAGGAAACAACTAAGCCTGATTGCTTTTCTTCTTCACTTTTCCCACCCGTTGATTCCTCATTTAAGTTTTTAGTGGAAATCGTCGTTTGTGCGGCCATAATTTGTGCTGCCTGTTCAGGTGATAGTGATAATTGCTGAACCGCATAGTGCTGACCAGCATATTGCAATAAGGATGACAATGTCGATTGATCGTTTAATTTCAATGGTGTAAACGTAGCAATTTCTGCTTGTAGCTGACCGCCTTGATCCTTAATTGTCACAATGGCATCTAGCTTGCCATCCTTTACCTTTTTTTCAAGTGCCGGTATATCCTTTTCATCTTGGATAAAAGCCATGTCCCCATTGGAAACAAAGATACCACTTAAATCAGCGGACGTATCATTGATAATGGCAATTTGCTGTGCTTCATCATCACCTGTAAAAAGCTCTTTAATTTCAGACCAGAAAACAGCTACAGACATTACAAGTACATATAAACATGTCATTAAAATAAAGGATTTTGATTTTATTTTTGATTTATATAATTGTTTCATTAATAAATTAAACTTCGACAACATTGCCACCTACCTTATCTTTAAAGATTTCATCTAATGATAAATAATCCAAGCTGAATTTTTCGATATACTTCCCATTGGAAAGCTGCTCAAAAATACTTTGGGCATAGCTTTCATCCACTAATGTAAGAACGGTTTGTTCCTTCTCTACACGTACTTCCTTGACGCCTTCTAACGCCAATAGCTGTGTGGTTGACCAATCTGTTCTTACGGCCAGTTTTGTTTTGCCATATTGCTTCTTTAAATCTAGTAGACTACCAGAGAATAACGAAACACCTCTTTTTAATAGGCATAAGTGATCACAAAGTTCCTCAACATTGTCCATTTGGTGACTAGAGAACAAAATGGTTGTACCCTGTTCCTTTAAAAGGAGAATGGCATCCTTTAATAAGTCTTTATTAACCGGGTCCAATCCACTAAACGGTTCATCTAAAATTAAAAATTCAGGTTTATGGATAAAGCTGGCAATAAGCTGTACTTTTTGCTGGTTTCCCTTTGATAGCGTTTCAGCCTTATCTTTACGTCTTTCCTCCAGCTCAAAACGTTGAATCCAAAAATCAATTTCCTTTTTCAGCTCCGCCTTTTTCATCCCACGTAACTCACCAAAAAAGTATAACTGCTCCTCGACTTTCATCGTTGGGAAAATACCTCTTTCCTCTGGTAAATATCCTAGGACATCTCGGTTAATCGCATTAACTGGCTGACCATTCCATGTAATTGTACCTGCTGTTGTCTCCTGTAAATCTAAGATCATACGGAAAGTGGTTGTTTTCCCCGCACCATTTTGGCCAATTAGACCAAAGATTTCACCTTTTTCAATCGTAAAATCCAATCCATCTACAGCCGTAAAATCCTTATACTTCTTCGTGACATGCTGTAACTGTAAAGTCATGTTGTCATCCTCCTTACCCTTCGAATATATGTAAATTTTCCTTCAATCTTTTTTTACGGTTTGCATTTTTTAAAATAGAGATACACACCATTATGGATACGATAAAATTTAAACACCCTACACTGGTGTTGACTACTTTTAAAGATGGCCCCCACGTTCCTAACGAAAGATTATAAAGACCAGCCACTATATTGACTAGCAACAGTACGATAAAAATACGATTCATCGATTTTATATAGCTAATTTTAGAGGTAGTATCTGAGAATAATTCAAATGGCCCCTCTGCCTTTGGTTTTCGGTAATATGCCCAACCACCGAATTTGTACACACATTCTATATTCATCATCTCTAGAAACTCAAAATAATCCTTCGATTTCCTATTCACAAATTCATTTCGATAAATATATTGTTGTGGTGTTCCTTTTTCAAAAACAAAAAAACCTACAATTGCTTTTTTAAGATTCCACCCCCGATCTGCCATTTCATTGACCCACCGTTCTTCCTTTTCATAATCTACAAAAAAACGGTAAATTCTTTTTTCCATCCTCTCACCCCTTATAGGAAGTTCTTTCACTATTTTCTGATTTCCCAGAAAATAATGGACGTCCACTAATCTGAAAATATAATTAGCTCTTTCTTCAATCGATTGCGTACACGTATAAGCCTATATAATGGGAATGAGAATAATAGGACAAATGCATATGGATTAATCATTAATCGATATGTATGCATATTATTCAGCTCCTCTCGTTATACGGATACCATTGTCAAAAAGTTCCCTTAATCTTAAAATTTCGTATTCAACTACCTTTTCTCCAGTTTCTGTTATTACATATTCTTTCTTTCGACCGTCATCGTCGAGCGCCTCAATCCAGCCTCGTTCTAGCAAAGTTTTAATGGCCCCATAAATGGTACCAGCGCCTAAGCGTACTCGCCCACTGCTCATTTCCTCTACTAATTGCATAATGCCATAACCATGTCTAGGCTCATATAAAGCTAATAAAATATAATATACGCCTTCAGTTAACGGCGGATGCTCCTGTGTCATACAATCCCCCTTTATATCGTCCACCAATATATCGTCAGCCGATACAAATAAAATATATCAGTCGTCGATATAGTTGTCAATATTCTTGTTGACGATTATTTCATTGAAATGGATTATTATGTTGCAGAGAAGCATGCACTGTGTTAGCATGTAAGTGATTACTTGCATGAAAGGAAGTTTATGTTTGACAACAAAGGGAACCGCAGAACGAATCATCGAAGCTGCTCTACAATTGATTAGCGAAAAGGGCTATACTGCCGCAACAACGAAAACGATTGCTGAATTAGCAGGCGTCAATGAAGTTACACTTTTCCGCCATTTTGGCAATAAGCGTGGCCTCTTGAAAGCCATAGTTGAACAATTTTCGTATTATCCTCTTTTACAACAGGAGATCCATCAAAATGTTACGTGGGAATTAGAAAAGGATTTATTAAACTTTTCTTTAAAGCATTTTGAATTCTTAATGTCGATTAAAGATTTGGTAATGATTGGCTTTAAGGAGTCCATTCAGTTTCCTGAAATCAGTGAGGAAATTGCAAATATCCCTCTTTTGATCAAAAAGGAACTCTGCCAGTACTTTCAAGAAATGCAACAGCGAGGGAAGATAAGAGAGGTTGATTTTGAAGCTGCCGCATTATCGCTTATTGCGCTTAACTTTGGCCATTTTATGTCACGTGCACGTCTTGGTACTATGGTGTCTGACATACCAACCGAAGAACTATTACAGACAAGTGTTGCTATTTTTTCTAGGGGACTCGTTTCCTAGAAAAAATTTTTCCTTCCGATGCAAGTAAGTACTTACTTTATAAAGGGGTAGTTTAACAATGAAAGGTTTACAAACTTTATTGAGCGTTCGTGAAACATATATTGGCATTGTTGCTGCGATTGCCTTCCAATTAATTTTCTTTACAATTTGGATGACAGCCTATGACGGTGTCAATGAGCGAGCTGATGAATTATCGATAGGCTTCGTTGTGGAAGATACGGGGATGGGACAACAAATTGTAAAGGATATGGAGGACAACATTCCATTTACGGTAAACAAATATTCCTCGTTGAAGCAAGCAGAGCATGCCCTAAATGAACGCCAAATTAATATGATTATGCAAATTCCCGCAAATTTTACGAATCAACTTCAGACTGGAGAAAAAGCAGAAATCATCTATTCGATTAATCAGGCCAATGCTAGTATGGCCAAAAACATGATGGATAGTGTCGCTAAGCAATTAACAGAAGAAATGAACCGAATGCTCTACCCATTACAACAAAATCAGGCAATCGAGGTTTTTTCCCAACAATTTGCACAGCTTCCTTTTGAGCAAAATACCTCCCAGCAAATAAACGCATCTGTCCATACAACCATGATGTCAATTAAAGATCACGCCGTCGATGCTACTATTCTTAAAACGAATGATGTGAAGGGGTTTGCAGCAAACTTTATCCCACTTATGGTCATTATATCCTCCTTTGTAGGGGCAATGGTGATGATTATGCAACATCAGCAAGCCGCACAAAAGGTACAAAGTATTCTCTCAAAATGGCAATTGTTCTTTGCACGACAGCTGCTCAATGTTGGAGTAGCTCTTACTTTACCATTCCTTACAATCGGTTAATGCATCTATTTACTATTTCGAGCAATGAAAGCTTTCTATCCATCTATCTCTTCCAATCTGTGATGTTCCTAGCTTTCCTTTGCCTAGCCCAGGTTTTCGTCATTCTTTTTGGAAATATCGGCATGGTCTTCAATATTTGTGCCCTATCCCTCCAACTAGTAACCTCTGGAGTGCTCGTTCCAAAAACCATGCTATCTGAAGGTTACAAGCAAATAGCTGCTATGCTACCCGCTTCTTACGGTGCCGATGGCTATTACACTATTATTTTCGGAGGAAGTGCCGATAATTTGCTACAAAATAGTAGCTCCTTAGGTATCATCATACTTGTCACTCTGACAATCGCTACAGTGACCGTAGCAATAAAACCCGCACTTGCTAAGAGTTCTAGTTAGTTGTATTTTATAGCCCCTAGGCTCTGTTCCTTCGGTGATGGACAGAGTGGGGGCTATCCCTTTTGAGCATTTTATCCACCTCTTTTCATGCTCGATCCATCACTTTCTGCGTTTTATTCACCTCTTTCTGCTCTACCCACCATTTCGAACATTTTTCAGTATGGCAGCTAGCTGCTGATTTAAGACGGTCACGCTGTCGCTAAAGTCGCCACGGTACCATTGGATAATGAGTCCGATAATCGCGTTTGCTTGGTAGGCGCTATAATAATCAATTGAAATCGATGCTGTCATTTGATGTTCGTGATGCAGGGTGATATCTCTCTTTAGCAATGAGTAAATTCCATCAAACAGCATGTAATAATACGTTAATGGAATGTTTTTGGAAAACACAATTCGATAAAACATTTTAAAGCGTTCAATATGGTGAAAAATACGAATTGTGTCTGGATCTAGTTGGTGTGTATCCAATGTTGTCACGGCACGGTAAGGTTCTTCGTAGGACTGGTATAAATCCTCCATAATCTCTTGAAAGTATTCTTCAAAGAGTCCTTCTTTTTGCTCGTAATGCAAATAGAATGTCCCCCTATTCACCTTGGCCTCTCTACATATTTCCGCAATAGAAATCTGCTCCAATGGCTTTTGACTAAGCAGTGTCAATAAAGCTGAGTGTAAGGCTTGCTTTGTTTTAATAACTCGTAAATCTGTTGTAGACATTTTTTTCAGCTCCTAAGTAAACAGTTTTTCCAAAAGTGTTGATTACTCAACACATCCAGATATTTTGCATATTGAAATCGCTTTCATATTTATTATATGATTTTAATGAACAGATGTTCAATATCTATAAAAAAATAGTATGAGGAGGTCTTTGAGATGAGATTAGAAGGTAAAGTAGCCATTGTCACAGGTGCAGCTTCAGGTATGGGGAAAGCTATAGCAGAGGGTTATGCAAAAGAGGGTGCTAAGGTTGTCGTTTCAGATTTAAATATAGAAGGTGCCCAAGCTGTGGTGGAAGGCATTCAAGCGGCTGGGGGTACAGCTTTTGCCATTCAAACAAATGTCGCATCAACAGAAGACTTACAACGTTTATTTGATGAAACAAAAAGGTACTTTGGTCAATTAGATATTTTAGTCAATAACGCCGGTATCATGGATGGTATGGAGCCAGTCGGGGAAATTTCTGATGAACGTTGGGATAAAGTATTTGCGGTTAATACAACAGCCGTGATGCGCTCCATGCGTATGGCAACAGACATTTTCCTCGCCCAAGGACATGGTGTCTTTGTCAATAATATTTCCGCTGGTGGCTTATATGGTGCACGAGCAGGAGCTGCTTACACTGCGTCTAAACATGCCGTTGTTGGATTAACTAAAAATACAGCCTTTATGTATGCGGATAAAAATATTCGCTGTAATGGTATTGCACCAGGGGCAGTTATGACGAATATCGCCTCTTCCATGACAAATATGAGTCAAACAGGTGCAGCACGCCAATCACTTGGTTTATCGATTAATCCTCGTGCTGGTCAACCTGAGGAAATTGCCCAATTAGCTATTTTCCTTGGCTCTGATGAAGCAAGCTTTGTGAACGGGCAAGTTATTGCGGTAGATGGTGGCTGGACAGCTTACTAATATAGTAAAACAGCACGCACAGCTATCATTTTCTGTGCGTGCTTATTTATTAATATAGTACTTTTTTAGAAGGAATTAGAGCTCCAAGTATTGCTCCAATGATTGCTGGCAATATCCACCCTAACCCAATATCATAAAATGGTAAGATTGATGAATAAGCCTTCTCTACAGCATCCAATACACGTAATTGTGCTTCAGGTATACTTGCCACTAAAGCTTTATAGCCGTCAATTACGCTAATGAAAAATGTGAAAATCATTGCGATGGCATACACCGCTTGCTTATTGTGAAAGTACGATGAGCTAAGAGCCAGTAAAATTAAAACAATCGCAAGTGGATATAGGAACATCAGCACTGGGATGGCGAATTGTATAATATTGTTTAATCCGAAGTTGGCAATGACAAAGGATACGAGACACAATAAAAAGACAAACCATTTATAGCTTACTTTCGGAAACACTTCATGGAAGAATTCACTACATGAAGTGATTAAGCCGATACTTGTCTTTAAACAAGCGAGCACAATGATAACGGCTAATAAAATAGCACCGAACGAACCGAAATAATGATCTGCCACTGCGGAAAAAATTAATCCCCCATTCTCAAAGGTACCTACCGCAGAAATACTGGAAGCGCCCATATACGTAATCAGGCCATAAATAAGCATCATTAGGGCCATTGCAAATATACCTGACGTCCATGTCGCCTTCGCTATTTCCTTTCGATCGGAAATGCCTGCACTTTTAATTGCATTAATGACCACAATCCCGAAAGCAAGGGAAGCTAAAGCATCCATCGTATTATAGCCCTCTTTAAAGCCTGTCATAAAGGCAGCATCTATATAATCGCCCATTGGTTGTTGGAAATCCCCCATTGGCTTTACGATACTCGTAATAATTAAAATGAATAATACAATTAAAAAGGCTGGTGTTAAATATTTACCAATGTAATCCATAATTTTCGCTGGATTTAACGAAAAATAATAAACGATGGCGAAAAAAATGAAGCTAAACACGGCCAGCAATAATGTAACATGCTGTGCTTGAATATAAGGCTCAAAGCCCACTACAAATGGTACGGTCGCAGTACGTGGAATGGCAAAAAACGGGCCAATTGTTAAGTAAAGGGCTAGTGAAAAGACAATACCGAAGATGGGGTGAACACGGCTCGCTAGATCGCGCAAACCGTTACTACCTGATAAGCCAATCGCTAAAATTCCTAAAAATGGTAGACCGATAGCCGTGACTAAAAATCCGATTAACCCAAGCCAAAAATTGGTCCCTGCTAGTTGACCTAATTGGATTGGAAAGATAAGGTTCCCTGCTCCAAAATACAGACCGAATAACATAGTGCCGATGACTGCATAGGTTGAGAAAGGTATTTTTTGTTGCATAATTGATGTGCTCCTTAGAAGTTTTTAACTATAGCAAATTATTTTAATCGAATGATTTTTCATTACAATTCAATTATGTTATCAAGCATTTATTATAATTACAATAGTTTTTTTGAATATAGTAAACTTAGTACAAAAAAAAGAGCTGTCCTCTGACAGCCCCTCCTTAATTTGCAACTGACCACTCAATATGATCTAAAAATTTATAAACATCTTCATATACTTTATCACGTTCTTTATCCAACGTAATTATATGACCTGAATTTTCATACCAAATGATTTCTTTGTCATCAGTTTCTACAGTATTTAAAATGAAAGGTGCACTTTCCTGATAAAGCTCATCATCCAATGACCCTTGTAGTACTAATGTTGGAGCTTTAATCGTTGATAAATCATCTCGTGTTTCAGTCGTTAAACGTGTTACACCATCTAATGAATCTTTTGGAGAAATACGTAATTCATGTAATTCTGAAATAATTTGATCTTTTGATTTATTTTCGAAATGTTTATATAAACGAGCATAGTGGTACAAACGTGTAAATAAGCCTTTTGAGTTATCTCGTGTAATCGGTGCACACATCGCTACACATGCTTTTACTGGAAATGTCTCTGCAACCTTCAGTGAGAAAACACCACCAAGTGAAATGCCAACAACTGCGATCTCTTCATAGCCTTTACTTTGAAGGAAGTTATATCCTTCTACAACATCGTTCCACCAGTCTTCTGGTTTCGTTTCTAATAGTGCTTCTGGTTCTACTCCGTGCCCACTATAAATCGGTGCATGAACGGTATAACCTCGTTGAGATAAAAATTCTCCTAGCTTTTTCACATCTTTTGTGCTACCTGTGAATCCATGCAATAATAGTACGGCTTTTTTGCCTCCCTCAATTGTTAGAGGTTGTGGCTTTGTTAACTTCATTTTAGGATATCCCCTTCACGGAAATTATTAATTGTGTATTTTATGTGTCTATCTTAACACCCTTTATTCATAATGTACAATTTATAGTTTTTATCAAATCAATGTCTACCATGCATGAATGATGTCAACTTAACACCTGTACTATCACACTTTCTGCTACTTAACTTTTCCATTCTTCTAATTAAAAGCAACGTCTGTTTAAAAAGTTTTTGCCACCTATACTTCCTCTTTGTTTCCCGTTATAATGCAGTTAACTTAAAAATTACGAGAATAGAGGTGAAAAAATGGAGTGGCAACAATTAGAATATTTTGTAACCGTTGCAAAGTTAGAACATATGACACGTGCTGCCGAGGCATTGGCAATTTCACAGCCAGCGTTAAGCCGTTCAATTTCAAAGCTGGAGGAAGAACTAGGTGTCCCGCTTTTTGATAGGCAGGGGCGTTCCATAATGCTCAATCGCTATGGTGAACTTTTCTTATATCGTGTACAACGAATGCGTAAAGAATACGAGAAAGCAGTATTAGAATTACAAGAGCTTAATAATCCGGAGCTTGGGGATGTGTCACTCGGTTTTTTACACACTCTTGGGACTAGTATTGTACCAGACTTAATTCGTGCTTTTCGTCAGAAGCACCCCCATATCCGTTTTCATTTCACACAAAATTACTCACATTCTCAGTTAAAGCAATTGCTTGCTGGCGAATTAGACCTATGCTTACTAGCAGCGATTGATACAGAGCCTCCCGTTAGCTGGAAGGAGCTATGGCGAGATGAGTTATTTATTATGGTTCCGATTGACCATCCTCTTGCCCATCGCAAAAGCATAAAAATGAAAGAATTGGAACATGAGAACTTTGTGCTTATGAAAAAAGGGTATGCCCTCCGCCGCTCAGCTGATCGCTTGTTACATGCTGCGGGCATTAAGCCAAAAATCTCTTATGAAGGTGATGAGGTTTCTACCATTGCAGGTTTTGTGGGTGCAGGACTCGGGGTATCATTGCTTCCTGATGATGAGGATTTGAATCCGAAAAAAATCGTCAAAATCCATGTAGAGGATATGGTTTGTGAACGTATTATTGGCATGGCCTGGATTGACAATCGTTATTTGTCCCCATCTGCACGCCAATTCCAACAATTTGTCTTTGATTTTTATGAAAAGAAAATGTCTCCTCCCTCTCAGGAAAGCTAAAGCGGTAGGTTGCCCAATGCAGCCTACCGCTTTTTATTATACGTCTATATACTTCACCCTACAGGAATGAAAATCCGTTAAATCTCCTTCTATCTGCAAGAAGCCTTGCTCAATCATAGTCATTATTCGTTTCATCATGAATTCATCACTAATATAATCATCCAAGGCAACACTAATAGTACTGATTATAGGCATAAGTAAAAGCCATTCTTCATTATATTGTACATGCAAATCCTTCACACTGGCAATGATGAGCGTATCCAGTGCATCTTCCTCGACATGTACAATACCCTCTTTCCACAATCGGAGTGGACTTGAATGCTCTTTAAGGTCTTCCCATTCCTTGGCAAGCTGTTGACATTCCTGAACTGAAAATCGTTTTGCGTAAGGACGAAGCTTCATCAGCATTTCTGAGGAAAGCTCTCCTGTATGACGAATATCGAGATGAGGTTGAATTTGCTTCAGTCCATCTGTTACGTCAATCCCATAAACCATGCTACATTTATGAATAAACTCACTCATAACATAGCGTAGACCAATCTGTTCATGTGTATTTTGACTATACCAAACCCAAACATCCACATCACATGGCAGTTCGGCCATTTTTTTCTTCCAGCTTTCATACATATCTACGTATAATTGCTGTTCTTCATTATCCTTCAAAATATGAGTGTTTAACCATACTATGCGCTCTTCTAAGCTGTGAAGAGGTCCAAAAGAGAAATCATCATGAACACTTAAAACTGATTCATTACGTTGCAAAAGATGTTGGCGTATAGCAAGCTTCATGGAACCCTGGGTTGCTAAGCTAAAAGTTATATGTAAAATAGCCATGTGAATTCCTCCTACTGTTATGCTAATGGCAATCTGTATCCCGATAAATGTAAAGAGGATACCTTGAACCATATTAATTGCTTAGCCATCACAGGCGTTCCAATCATGACGGATCTAACTTTCCCTGCAATCATACTAAACAATAAAAATATTAATAATGCTTGTACCTAAAAATACTATACCCAAAATCAGCGTTTAAAACCCAATATGTTCAAATGATGAATTGAAGACTGTGGTAACAATGCAAAGAAAAAACTATCCCTTTTCTATATCATATAAAATAAGATTACGAGGTAAATGGGTCTCCTTTATCGAAATGACTCATTGCATCATGGAAATCTCCAATAATGCCCTTCCTTCACTACTTTCAGCAAACTATTTTCATTATACTACATGCCGTACTTGCCTTTAGCTGTAAGTTTATGACTTTATTAAATTTTTTTCGTGAACATACGTTTCACCATTAATGCTCGCTTAAACAACACTTTTCTTCTTTATTCCATTATAATAGAAGAAACTCATGATACAATAGATGAATTCAATAAGAGGTGATTATTAGTGGCAGTTAGTGATATTGTTTCACTGTATGAAGACGAGCACGGTGAGGTGTACTATAAAATGAAGTCCCATGACATTGAGGTGAAAGCTACACAGAATACAGGCTTAGCTCCTGTAATCACTTATTGGATGAATGACATAGATATTACGGACTCTATTAGAGATTTACGCTTTAGTCCACGTCCTCCATCTAGCTATATTCAAGATTACGAGGAATTTCAAGCAATGCTTTATGCGAAAGAACAACGTGCCATTAACAAGCTTTATGAACAAATGAGCATAAAGCCAAAAAACATGTCCTCGGGAAAACAAGTACTATGGAGTTTCTTTGTAATGTTGCTAGCAATGCTCCCTCTTTTCATCGCCATTTGGTGGTTTAAATAAAAAATTCATGCCCTTTCTATCTTTTTTTCTCAATTTATCAAAACTTTCAAGTAATTTCCCTCATCATCTTGACAGGCTTTTGGAAGTAGTGCATTCTTTACTCAATAGTTGAAAAACTTTATGATGAGAAAACGAACGAAGATCAGTAATTAGTATCTGCTTGAACAGAGAACGATGTCCATCGGCTGCAAGACATTGTGCAAGAAAAGACTAATGAACCTACTTCGTCTATCGTCCTAGCTAAACTAGGCGCAGTCTCTAGCGTTATGAGGAAAGTGGAATGTCGCACGATATTCAATGTAGGTGGTACCGCGGAAAGCAACTCTTTTCGTCCTAATTTTTTAGGATGAAAAGGGTTTTTTATTTTTGACAATTGGAGGTAGTGTGGTGGAAAAAAAGAGAATTGTCGTCAAGATTGGGAGTAGCTCTTTAACAAATGCAAAAGGCGAAATCGATAAAGTTCGTTTAATGGATCATGTTCAGGCAATCGCGGAGTTGAAAAAACAAGGACATGATGTATTACTTGTGTCATCAGGTGCAGTAGCAGCAGGTTTTAAACAGCTTGGCTACCCGGCTCGTCCTGTTACGGTAAAGGGCAAACAGGCAGCAGCAGCTGTAGGGCAAAGCTTACTTATTCAATCGTATAGTGCATTATTTAGTATTTATGATATATTGCCTGCTCAGATTTTACTGACGCGCACTGATTTTTCTAAAAAAGAATGCTATAAAAATGCCTATGCTACTTTCGAGGAATTGCTTGAGCGCTCGATGCTACCTATCATTAATGAAAATGATACCGTTTCTATAAGTGAGCTAACCTTTGGCGACAATGATATGCTGTCTGCCCTTGTTAGTGGACTTGTTCATGCAGATCAACTCATCATATTAACAGATATTAATGGCTTATATAACGCCAACCCTAGCAAAAACCCTCAGGCAGAGCGAATTGATTATTTAACGTCCATCACGGACGACTTGTTAGACTTTGCAGACAGCACAGGGTCAAAGGTTGGAACAGGCGGCATGGCATCGAAGCTACTGGCTGCCCGTACAGCTTTACAGGCTGGAGTTAAAGTTTTTATCGGAACAGGTTATGGCGCTCAAAAGCTTGTTGATATTTTAGCAGGGCGTGGTGATGGAACTTATGTCGGACATGATGACCTAGCCGTGTTAAAGAATCATAAACAGTGGATTGCACTCGCGGAAATATCTGGTAAAATTTTTATAGATAGAGGTGCTGAACAAGCACTAATGGTCAATGGCAAAAGCTTGTTACCTGCTGGTGTTTTTCAGGTTGAAGGTGATTTTAACAATGGTGATGTAGTTGAAGTGTATTGTGAACAAGGTTTACTAGGACGTGGTGAGGTGCTGTATTCATCACAAGAACTTTTGTCCGCTATGGGCAAACGGACAAATACATTATCGAAATGCCCGATTGAGGTCATTCACAGGGATAAATGGCTGAAAATTCAAACTAAATAAGGAGGTCTGAACATGGTAAGTGAAATTCAAGAAAAGGGAAAATGTGCCAAAGCCGCTAGCTATATGTTAAATATTAAAACTACATGTGAGAAAAATGAAGCGCTGACTAAAATTGCTGAACAGCTATTGATGGACCAACAAGACATCTTAGAAGAAAATGCAAAAGACCTTATCAATGGAGAGCAACAGGGGATGCCCTCTTCTACATTAGATCGCATCATGCTCAATGAAGAACGCATAGTAGCGATGGCTGATGCCATTCATTTACTTGTCTCTCTCAAGGACCCAGTTGGCACAGTTATCGAACGTATAGATAAAGGTAATGGCCTACACATCGAAAAGCGCATGGTCCCACTTGGTGTCATTGGAATGATCTATGAGGCAAGACCAAATGTTACGGTTGATGCCGCGACACTTGCCCTAAAAACAGGAAATGCCGTCATTTTACGAGGGAGCTCATCTGCTAAGTTTTCAAATAATGCTCTCGTAGCAAGTATTCATCGTGCATTGGCGAAGACGTCTCTACCAACAGAAGCTGTCCAATTAATCGAGGATACGAGCCGTGAGACCGCTAAAGAATTATTTCATTTAAACGAGTACTTGGATGTATTAATACCTCGAGGCGGCAAGGCTCTTATTGACTTGGTCGTCCGAGAGGCTTCTGTCCCTGTATTAGAAACAGGTGCAGGCAATTGTCATATATATGTGGACCAAATGGCGGATTACATAAAAGCAGAAAAAATTTGTTTAAATGCCAAAACACAGCGTCCTTCTGTTTGTAATGCTGCGGAAAGCTTACTAATTCACCCTGTATGGTTTAAAACATATGGCACGCAACTTTTATCATCGCTCCATAAAGCAGGTGTTACTATTATTGGTGATGAGCGAGTATGCGAGGCATTTTCTGGAGCGCTCCCAGCTACTGAGGAAGACTATGCGACTGAGTTCCTTGATTTAAAAATAAGCGTTAAATTAGTTGAAAATGTTTACGAGGCCATTGAGCATATTCATCATTATGGGACAAATCATTCTGAAGCCATTATAACGGAAGATCTATTGGTGGCGGAAACGTTTTTAACTAATGTTGATGCGGCTGCAGTTTATCATAACGCCTCGACCCGCTTCACGGATGGTTTTGAATTTGGCTATGGCGCAGAAATTGGTATTAGTACACAAAAGCTACATGCGCGGGGCCCTATGGGATTACCTGCTCTCACCTCTACAAAATATTTTATATATGGCAATGGGCAAATTCGCGAATAATGTCATGCTATAGCAAAAAGTATGCTGATAGGGATTATCCCCTTTCCTTTTCGCATTTACTAAAAAACAGAAAGAAGGTTTTGTATGAACATTTCAGCCATCATTAAACTAACCGTATCAATGGCACTTTTTGGCTCCATCGGCTTTTTTACTGTTCATACTGGAGTTCCTGCAACAGAGCTCGTCTTTGTTAGATGTATTTGTGCAACCCTCTTTCTAGGAGGATTGTGGCTCATCACTGGTGGACATAAAACAGAAAAATGGGAGAAGAAAGAAGTAATTCAAACTATTATTTGTGGCGTTTTCTTAGTACTAAATTGGGTATTTTTATTTAAAGCCTTTGAGGAAATGTCTATTTCGATTGCCATTTCTATTTATAATTTAGCCCCTATCTTTGTCTTAATTTTAGGTGCTATCTTTTTAAAAGAAAAAATGACCATCCAAGCACTTGTGGCAACTATTACTTGTTTTATCGGTAGTATTTTTATCATGGGTCTTCAAAACTTTGTATCTTTCTCTGAATTTATGCAATCAGGATTTGTTTGGGCTTTATTGTCAGCGGTGTTTTATGCTCTTACCATGCTGACAAGCAAGACCATTACAAAGCTTAGCTCCTATGCCTTAACGTATATACAAACAACAGTTGGCATTTTGATTCTACTGCCCTTCATCGATTTCTCACTCTTTGAAGGTTTAACTACAACCAATTGGTTCTATATACTAGGCACAGGATTTATTCATACTGGATTTGTATATTATTTATTTTTCGATAGTATTCGCAGTCTTACTACTATTCTAGTTTCCGTTTTAGTATTCGTCGACCCTGTAGTGGCCATTTTACTCGATATGCTGCTGCTTGATTTTATGCCGAACTTTATGCAAACATTGGGCATTTTATTCATCTTCGGCGGGATTTTCTACACGATCTATACCCCGAAGAAAAAACGGCTACCACAGGAGGTATCCTAATGGGCAAACTCTTTACAATTGGTGAATTGCTAATAGATTTTACACCAACACAGCAGCATGGTGACCTAGTACAAATCGAGCATTTCACGAAACATGCTGGTGGAGCCCCTGCAAATGTCGCAGCAGTATGTGCCAAGCTTGGTCAACAGGCAGCCCTCCTAACACAAATAGGTCAGGATGCGTTTGGTGATTTTCTGAAGAAGACTTTGCAGCAGGCAGGTGTGGACACACAATATATTCGACAAACTACTGAGGGAGAAACTAGCCTTGCTTTTGTAGCACTCTCTGAAACGGGCGAGCGAGATTTTCAATTTTATCGACGCCATGCTGCAGATTTATTGTACAAACAAGAGTATCTCCCATCACAACTATTAACTAACAAAGATATCATTCATTTTTGTTCAGTTAATCTTGTTGACAGTCCAATGAAATCAGCCCATTTAGCTTTTATCGAGCAGGCACATCAAGCAGGCAGCATCGTTTCCTTTGATCCGAATGTTCGATTGCCTTTATGGCAGGATGAGACGGCTTGTCGAGAAACGATTCTAGCTTTTTTACCAAAAGCCCATATTGTAAAGCTTTCGAATGAAGAACTGTTATTTTTAACAGCCATCGAGGAAGAATTTTCGGCTGTGCACACATTATTTCAGGGGCATCTGGAGACCATTATTATTACTCATGGAGCAGAAGGCGCAACATTATATACAAAGAAATGTCAACGTAAGGTCCATGCTGAGAATGTACAAGCAGTTGATACGACTGGTGCTGGGGACGCTTTTATTGGGGCGATATTAAGTCAATTCCTTCAACATCAATTATCTGCCGATCATTTGGTAGCCTATTGTGAACAGTATGCGATATCCCTGCTTTCTTTTGCCAATCGCTATGCAGGAATCACGACAATGAAGCACGGGGCGATTCCCTCCTATCCTGAACTACCGTTAGAATGAATCTAAAATAATTTGAAACCTTTTATTCTTATTTTCCGTATGTACTGGTGAGAAATCAATGGGAGGAGGACCTGCATGGAATCGATTACAAAAAAACGAGCTGCTGCTTTTTTAATGGATACTGCTATTTCAACGGCTGTCACATTGGGCGTGGAGTATTTTCTACGGAAGAAAGTGAAAAATGAGGTGGTTCATGCACTCGTTACACCGACAGTCATGTTATGGGCATTAGAGTACGCACAGCTTCGTAAAGGTGGACAAACCATTGGCTATAAAGCTACGGGACTAGTACTGGAAAATGCAGATGGTCGTGAATTATCAGACTGTCAAATTTTAAAACGTATAGCTTATCGGGATACAATCAGTTCATTTGACTATTTAAAAAATCGCCAGGCATTTGAGCAACAGCATGGACAATGCCTTCCTCATGATAGCTTTGCCGGTACGGTTGTGAAAGAGAAATAAACGAATTGCTAAAATTAGTTGTAGATTTGCAACCCCATGACGTACGGAGCTTTATGGATCATTGAAACCCATATCCAAAATTCATAACACTAATATACCTCCTCCCAAGGTCAACAGGAGGAGGTATTATTGTATGACAAAGTATTGATGCATCTGAATCCGTTATCGTTATTTGATTGAACATCATACTCACTTCAATAAAGTGTGGGTGGAAATTCTATCTGTTTTTCAATCCCTAGCACATCTACCAGTATTTCTTCATTAAAATATGGGGAATGCCACAATCCATAAACTCTTCCCCTTCACGCTTATAGCCTAATTTTTCATAAAAACCCTCTGCATACGATTGTGCATTTAATTTAGCTTTTGTGAGGCCATTGTCTCGGGCAATTTGCTCTAAGCCAATAATAATTTCTTTGCCAAGTCCAAATTTACGGAACTCTTCTACTATACAAATGCGCTCCAGTTTACCATAGCCCTCGACTACACGCAGTCTACCCGTTCCCACTGGCTGCTCCTTATAGTACACAAGAATATGATCACATGGTGCTTGCAGTGAATCAAATTCATCAAACTCTTCTACCTCTGGTACTTGTTGCTCTTCAATAAAAACTTTTCGTCTAAAATCAAATGCTAATTGTAAGTCTGCATCAGTTGTTACTTTTTTTATGCTCATGAATACTCCTCCTCGTTTCACTACCATCATCCTCTTCTCCAGGTGCAATTTTCACCCAAAGATGATACTATTAGTATAGAACGATTTTTATTGCAAATACAATAAAAATCTCAGGAGGATCGAAAATGAAAGAAATCTTACGTGAAATAGGTGCTATCGCACGGGCTTTAGACTCGATTAGTAATATAGAATTTAAGGAATTGGATTTAACGAAGGGTCAATATTTATATGTTATCCGAATTTGCGAAAATCCTGGCATTATTCAAGAAAAGGTGGCAGAGCTATTGAAGGTGGATCGCACAACTGCTTCTAGGGCCATCCAAAAATTAGAAACAAAAGGCTTTATTGAAAAACGTAGTGATCAAGGAAATAAAAAAAACAAATTACTTTTTCCAACCAATAGAAGCTTAGACATCTATCCATTTTTAAAGCGGGAAGGCGAGTATTCTAATAAACGAGCACTTGATGGTTTTTCTAGCGATGAAGTCGACAGCATCCACCATTTACTCAAGCGAGTTCTACAAAACATTGAAATTGATTGGGAATCTGTAAAAAAAGGGCAGAAGCGACACTATTAAAGGCGATTCCTGAATTCCCCTGCTCTGGAATCGCCTCGTATTAGACATGGGCGGCAAATACTCTTTTTAAAACAGCTACCATAAATTCAAGATCTTCATCGGTACAGCAAAGCGGTGGACTTAACGTAATGATAGTATTGGAGCCCTCCACTGTACCGCCATTTTTCCCAACAATTAAGCCATTCGCTTTACACTCAGCAATGATGCTTGCCACCCTTTCTTCCTTTGCAGGTCTTTGTGAGGCTTTATCTTCAACAAGCTCTATACCAACGAGCAACCCTAGCCCTTGAATATCTCCAACAAAGGGTAACTCTAATAAGTCTTGTAGGTCATGGAGTAGTTGAATTCCTAAATCTTTTGAACGCTGTACAAGTCCCTCTTCTTCAATGATCTTAATATTTTCTAATGCCACAGCACAGGCTGCCGGGTTACCACCGAACATATTCATATGTCGACAATGACTATAGCCGTCGATCTCTTTAAATTTATCATAAATATCTTTTCTTACTGCTGTAATTGATAGTGGTAAATAGGCGCTAGTAAGTCCTTTAGCCATTGTAATAACATCTGGACGAATACCGAAATGTTGATGGCCAAACAGCTTACCCGTTCGCCCGAAACCACAAATAACTTCATCGATAATAAGTAACACCCCGTACTTTCTACAAATGCGCTCTACTTCTTGAACATATGTTTGTTGTGGAATTAAGACACCCCCACCTGTTATGAATGGCTCCATAATAACAGCGGCAATCGTTTCATTTTGCTCCCCAATAATTTTTTCTTCGATGTCACGCGCTCTTGCTAAATTATATACTTCCATTGATTGACCTTTAGGACGACGATAAGGATCGGGTGGGGCAACGTGCAGGAAGCCTGGTGTTAATGGTTCATATTTATATTTACGTAATGCCTGGCCTGTAGCGGCAAATGCTCCAAGCGAGCTAGCATGATAGGCTCGATAACTAGCAATCATTTTATAGCGTGTCCCTTCCCCGTTTTGTTGATGGAATTGTCGTATTAACTTGAACGCTATTTCATTTGCATCACAACCACTATTCGAATAAAACATCATATAGTCGTCCTCTAGTAAGCTGTTGATTTTTTCAGCTAATCTAATAGCAGGCTCATGGCTCTGTGTTAAAGGGGCATAGCATAGTTTTTTTAATTGCTCGTAAGCGACCTTAGCAAGTCGCTCACGTCCATAACCCACATTGACTGCCCATAAGCCTGACATGCCATCTAAAAATCGATTGCCTAAACTGTCTTTTATCCATGCTCCTTCCCCTTGTTCAATAATGACTGGAGTATGCTCGTTATAAATGGACATATGGTGCCAAATGTTTTCACGATCTTTGTGCTGTAAGGTATGGGTGAACTGATCACTTCGTTCCTTTTCCATCTCATGACCTCCAATCGTGTATCCTAGATGTATTTTTTGCCTTTCGTCAATTTTTACTATATACACTCATTCGTGTTGAAATTTTCTGACTTCTCAAACATAATAAAAATTAGACATTGTACATTCGAAGGGCAGGTGCTAAATTATGTCCAAACATCCTCTACTCGTACGTGATGTCCTTAAGCGCAAACATTTTGAATCAGCGAAGCTTATAGCAGGACACCATGGCCTTGAACGACAAGTTCTGTGGACACATATTTTAGAAATTAAAGATTTTGATACGTTAATTAATGGTGGTGAACTCATTTTAACTACTGGGGTCGGTTTACAGTTAGAGCGTGAAACGCAAATTGCTTACTTACAAAACCTTATTCGGAACGAAGCTGCAGGGCTTTGTATTGAAATTGGAGACTATTTTGATCATGTCCCTGTGGAGCTGATTGCCATGGCGAATGCGCATCATTTTCCAATCATTGTCTTTGAAGAAATAGTTCGCTTTATCGATATTACACAAGATTTACATACGTACATAATTAACCAACACCAACAGGCACTTACACAGCTCGATACCCTTTCTAAAACATTTATGGAATTATCGTTAATGCCCAATGGGATTTTAAAAATCTTACAAGTCCTTCATCAAGATACCGAGGCATTATTTTTATTTGTCTCCGAAGATACAAAAAGCTTTTATTATCCAGTCGAAGCTAAAAAACACTTACGTATGATGGAAGAACATTGTCAGCAGTTAGAACTACAAGAGCCCTTACATCTTTTATCAATTGACAAGGACCATTTTGTCATTATCCCAGTAAATGGTCTTGGACAAGTTTGGGGCTATCTATGTATGCATTCTGAACTGCCCAAACCGAGTGATTACACCTTATTAAACTTAGAACGTGCTACGATGTCCATTGCCCAAATTTTAATGAGAAATCGCATGCTTCAGGAACGTCAGCAAAGCCGTGAGGATGAGTTCATTCTTGCATTAATTCAAGGCCAGCCTGTGGATGTCCCATACTACCAAAGCTATTTACCGATTGAAAGTCGGAATTTATTTTACCGTGTCGTCGTGTTCAATCTACATGACGAAGCCAAAGCAGTGCCAGAGGAAGAGTGGCAGGAAATACAATTACAAAATGCCATGTATGTTCGCTCCATCTTAAAGAAGCTAGGATTCTTCCCTACCGTTTCAGTACGACAGCATGAGATTATTATTTTAGCCTTCTATATAGCTGCAGATTATATGAAGGATAATCGAGATTCCTTCAATCAAGCCATATCACAAATTGTTGCTAGAAAGGCATCTCAATTTTTTGAACAGCTTACCCTTACCTGTGGGATAAGCAATGTTTATCAAACAATAGAAAGTGTCCATCTTGGCTATAAGGAGGCTAAATCGTCTATCCAAATGCAGCATCATCAATTGACTAGCTCCATTTATTATAAGGATTTAGGCGTTTTCCGGTTATTATTACAGCAAGAGCAAACCACCCTATTACAATTTGTGAAAGATTACTTGCTAGAATTATTATTACTGGATCAAAAAAACGGCCATGATTTGTTCCAAACATTAGCTGTTTATTTAGCTTGCAATGGAGCTAAAAATGATACGGCAGAGCAATTATTTATCGTCCGTCAAACGCTCTATAAACGCATTGAACGACTAGAAAGTATATTCGGTGCTGATTTTTTACAAGCGCCACATCGACTAAACATTGAAATTGCCGTCAAGGCCTATGAACTTTTGCAGAAAACAGCACCTGATTTATTACGATTTTGAACGTGGGTCCATAAAATCACGTAAAGCGTTACTAAGCATATATAAGCCAAGAACAAGAATCGTGATGGCTCCTCCAGGCGCATACGTATACCAAGGGGCACCGATTAAATAAGCCTGTGAATCTTTTAACATTCTGCCCCAGCTAGGGTTTGGTGGCTGAACACCAAGCCCTAAATAGCTTAGTGCTGCCTCTGCTAACATTGCAGTAGCAAATGTGACAGTCGCAGCGACAATAATTTGCGACGATATATTAGGTAAAATATGACGAAACATAATGCTATGAGGCTTGACACCAATTAATTTGGCTGCCAATACATACTCTGAATCACGTTGTTGGACAAATCCGCTCCGTGCAATTCTAGCAATAGCAGGGATGGCGATAATGCCTAAGGCTACGGCCGTATTGACAATCCCAGGGCCAAATACCGCTACTAGCATCAATGCTAATATAATGCCAGGAAACGCCATTAAAGCGTCCATTGTTCGCATAAATAGTTCATCAACCCAGCCACCAACATAACCTGCAATTCCTCCTATGGTAATACCAAACAATGTCCCAATTCCTACAGTTAGTAGCCCAACGGCGAAAGCTGTTTGTGTCCCCTTCATAATCCGGCTAAAAATATCACGCCCGAATTCATCTGTCCCAAAAAGATAAGCACCACCTGGTCCACGCAATTTCTCAGGTATGTTCATGGCGTTGACATCATGTGGTGTATAAAAAAAGCTGACCAGCATGACGAGCAAAAAGCCGACAATGACGAGGAGACCAATGGATAAATTCAGTTTTTTAGTATAACGTTGTAGCTGTTTCATTGTATCCACCTCTTAATGTAATGGGATTCTAGGATCTAATACAGAATATAAAATATCGACAATAAAATTTATCATGACCACAGCGACCGTAATATACATAACGATCCCCTGTACAAGTGGAAAATCACGGTTACTAATAGCCGTTATGAGAAGCTGTCCAATACCAGGCAAAGAAAATACTTGCTCCACAATAATCGTCCCCGCTACAACTTCCGCCATAATTAGGCCAAATACGGTTAAAATCGGAATCATTGAATTTTTCAATACATGCTTATACATGACATTTTGTTCAGACATTCCCTTACTACGAATTGTCCGTACATAGTCGAGCTGAACCTGCTCTAAAATAGCGGTACGCACATAGCGGAAGTTCACAGCAATTTGTGGTATCGCAATGGTTAAGGCTGGGAGAAGGAGCGTACTAAGCGCCCCAGCAACACTTTGTGTCCATGGTATATAACCACTAATTTTAAAGAAGCTAAACTGTAAGCCAACGTAAAGAATAAGCATCATTCCTAGCCAAAAGGATGGTACAGCCATCCCAATTTGTGTCACAGTAGATAACGACACATCACTTATTTTATTTTGTCTTCTTGCCGCAAACATCCCTAAAGGTAAGGAAATGACTAAAACAATGAGTAGGGTAATCCCTGCCAACGACATAGTGACAGGAAGTCGATCAAATAATAAATCTTTTACAGGCATTGAAAAACGAATGGAATCACCTAGCTGACCTGTCAATAAGCCCTTCATCCAATCCACATATTGTTCATAAAGAGGACGATCTAAGCCGAGTTCAGATCGTAAATTTTCAATTTGTGTGGGATCCGCTTCTGTCCCCAGCATTGTTCGAACCGGATCTCCAGGTAATATTTGAAAAACACCAAATGTAATAATGGATACAAGCAGGATGGTTGTTATTAACAGGATGATTCGACGTAGAATATACATCATGGGCACTCATCCTCTCCTAGTTTGAAAATTGAACCTCTGACATATCATGGAACCAGAATGGATAGCTCTTCAGCCCCGTCACTTGTTTGTCAGAACCCCAAACAATTTGGTAATCAGCAATATAAACCGCAGTAGCCTGCTCAGCTAAAATTTCCTGTGCTCGATGGTAGTACTCAATTTGTTTGGTTTGATCTGTTTCCTTTAGCACATCAGTCATAATTTTGTCATACTCGTCATTTTTAAATAGGAAGAAGTTTTCACTATCATTTGTAGAAATATAATCATTTAAAACCTCGTAGGCTGATGCACGACCTGTTAAATCAATCGTTGTCATTTGATAGTCACGACCAAAATAAACACGGTCTAGCCAAATTCCCCACTCCACCACCTCAATTTCCACATCAACACCAATTTCTTGTAAATTCGCAACTGCAATTTGAGCTATATTCGAATACATATCATTGTGTGAAGATACCGTAATTTTTGTTTTGAAGCCATCCGGATAACCAGCCTCTGCCAATAACGCCTTTGCTTTTTCTATATCGCGTTCATACATGCTTTCTAAGCCCTTTTTTTGGAAATCGCCCATCGCTGGACTCATATTTGAACCAAGTGGGACAGCATAGCCCGCAAATACCGAATCAATAATATCGGATTTACTAATCGCGTAGTTCATAGCCTGTCTCACTTTTACGTTATCGAATGGAGCCTTTGTTTCATTAAATGTAATGATTAAGGATGAGTTATTATTTTGATGCGTTAAATGGTAGCTCCCTTCAACCTCACTCACACGATGCCATGGCACACTTGTTAAATCAACCTCATTTGCCATCAAGCTCATAATCGCTGCTTGATCATCCGATTGGAAGGTAAACGTAACTTTATTCAAATAAGGTAAGCCTTCCTGCCAGTAGTTCTCATTTTTCTTAAGTTCTAAATTTGTCCCTGGCGCGTATTTCACAAAGGCAAAAGGACCTGTTCCGATTGGATTCTCATTATGCTTCCCATCATTACTTTTAGGAATAATTGCTGATTGTCTTGCCGTTAATGAATACAGGAAGTTAGAATTAGGATTCTTTAACTTAATCACAAATGTGCTGGCATCTGGTGCCTCAGTTGATGCCACGTTATCAAAGTTATTGGACATTTTTTCACCACCGTTTTTCCCCATTAAACGGTCAAATGAATATTGAATATCTTCTATCGTTAAATCATCACCATTATGGAATTTCACTCCTTGGCGAATCTTAAATGTATATGTTAAACCGTCCTCTGAAACCTCATAGCTCTCTGCAAGTCCTTCTTTTAAAGAACCATTTGTTTCTGGTGCCATTAATCCTTCAAATAAATTCATAATCATTTGATATGAAATGGATGCGGTTGCCTTATGTGGATCTAAAAAATCCGGATCATCATTTACACGTACTACAATTTCCTGCGGTACATCTGCTGTAGTTTGGCCATCAGAACTATTAGAGCTCGTCGATACTTTCGCTCCATCACTTGAACATGCACTTATAATGAATGCCATCACGAACATGAAGAGTATTACCCCACTATTTTTCAAATTCATTGCCGTTCCCCCTTCTCCTAAGTGCTTATCTTTTGAATGCTTGTATAGCTTTCCACCCCTGCCAATTTATCTGCCGCTTGAATACCAGCAAGAATAGCTTCCTCCATCACCTTAGTCGCTAAATGTCCCAAATAATCTAGCGCAAATGTCTGCTCTCCTGTACCTAGCACAAAAATAGTGTCGCCATCAAGCATCGTATGGACAGGATAAATCGTTCGGGCGAGTGCATTTTGTGTAAGCTGGGCAATCTTTTTTGCTTCTGCCTTTGTTAATTTTGCATTCAACGCTATTACGCCAATGGTTGTATTTGTGCCAGCAAGTGCCTCTGATTGTGCATGCTGTTCGAGATAGGCACAGCAATCCAGCCACTGTCCTGTTTGAGGATTTCTCGCTCCCGCCAAAATTTGCCGTGTATGAGGATGTTTGACATCTCCCACTGCATTAACAGCCACAATAGCCCCAGCAATAAGCCCATCCTTACCCGCAAATGATGCACTGCCAAGTCCACCCTTCATGGCAAAGTCTGGTCCTGCTAATTTACCTACCGTTGCCCCATAGCCCGCGCCAATATTGCCATTTTGAAATGAACCTACTTGCGCAGCTTGAGCCGCTTCATAGCCCATTTGTGCTGTAGGTCGAGCTTGAGGATCACCGATAAATAAATCAAAGAGGACGGCACTTGGTACAATTGGAATTTTGGCAACACCTGCATCAACCCCAATTCCTTGCTCCTCTAAAAATCGCATGACTCCTGTGGCAGCATCTAACCCAAAGGCACTGCCCCCTGACAGACAAATACCATGCACACGATCAATTTCATTAATAGGATCTAAAGCATCCGTTTCACGAGTACCTGGTGCAGACCCTCTAACATCTACCCCACACACTGCCCCGCCTTCCATTAATAGTGCCGTACAGCCTGTAATCCCCTCTTCGTTTTCACGATGCCCTACCTTGATCCCTGGAACATCGGTAATATTACCAAACATACCAACACCTCAATTCGAAATAAATTAAATATTCAGATTATTAATCGTATAAAAAGCAAGCGACGCGCTGATTTGCATTGTTCTCCTGAAGCTTAGGCCTCTCGTGCTGGCATCTTTCCATAACATATGGACAACGTGTATGAAACACACAGCCAACAGGTGGATTGATTGGACTAGGTAGTTCACCTTGTAAAAGTATTTCTTGTTTTGGCTCATCAAAATGGACGACTGGAATGGCAGATAGCAATGCTTGTGTATAAGGATGCAATGGATGAGCGTATAGCTCCTTCTTCGTCCCAATTTCCACAACCCGCCCTAAGTACAACACCGCCACACGGTCACTTATATGCTTCACAACACTTAAATCGTGGGAAATAAATAAATAAGTTAACTGAAATTCATCCTGTAAATCCATCATTAAGTTTAGGACTTGTGATTGCACAGACACATCTAATGCCGATACTGGCTCATCCGCAATAATGAATTCAGGGCGAATCGCAAGAGCCCTTGCAATCCCAATCCTCTGCCGCTGACCTCCTGAAAATTCATGTGGAAATTTATGCATCGCATCTTCAGGAAGTCCAACCTTTTGTAACAATTCTTTCACGCGCTCTTTGCGCTGTTCCTTCGTCAACGTTAATTGTAATTTCATTGGTTCCTCAATAATTGCTCCAATGCGCATTCTAGGATTTAGAGAGGCAAAGGGATCTTGAAAAATCATTTGCATTTGATTGCGATAAGATTGAAGCTTATTCCCTTTTAAATGCTGGATTGGCTGTCCCTTATACAATACTTCCCCAGCTGTTGGTTCAACGAGCTTTAAAATCGTTCGTCCAAATGTAGATTTTCCTGATCCAGATTCGCCTACAATACCTAGCGTCTCTCCTCGGTAGATTTCAATGGAAATATCATCGACCGCTTTGACCATTTTTTTCTCTTCTTTCATAGACTTGCGCTTCACAGGAAAGTAAGCTTTTAAATGATTAATTTCCAGTAAAACTTCTTTCTCCGTCATGTGCCAGCTCCTCCTTCTCTGTGAATAAATGACAGCGCACTTTATGTGTCTCTTGAATATGGTGTATGGTCGGACTATCCTGATGGCATTGCGCCATGGCATGCGAGCAGCGCGGTGCAAACCGACAACCTTCTGGTAAGGCATATGCTGGGGGCACAGTGCCCGGGATCGATGGCAGCCTTGTGACCTCCGTTTCAAGACTCGGCATTGTTTTTAACAGTGCTATCGTATAAGGGTGCTGGGGATTTAAAAAAAGCTCTCTTACGGGAGCTTCCTCCACTATTTGCCCTGCATACATGACCATGACACGGTCCGCTGTTTCTGCAACAACACTCATATCATGAGTAATAAATAAAATGGCTGATTGATGCTCCTCCTTCATTTTCATCATCAGCTTTAAAATTTGTGCCTGTACGGTTACATCCAATGCTGTAGTCGGTTCATCCGCAATTAATAGCTGAGGATTATTAGACATCGCAATGGCGATCATGACGCGTTGCCGCATCCCCCCCGATAATTGGTGTGGATATTCAGCGATTACCTTCTCCGCATTAGCAATCCCCACTTCCTGTAATAATTGTAGTGCTTTTTGCCAAGCATCTTTTTTTGAAACCTTTTGATGTCTTCGAATGCCCTCTACCATTTGATTACCGATAGTAAATACTGGGTCTAGGGAGGTCATGGGCTCTTGAAAAATCATACTAATTTCATTGCCACGAATATGGCTCATCTCTTTATTTTTATAGGCTAATAAATTTTTGCTGTTTAAGTGGATGCTTCCTGCTGTAATTTCCCCAGGAGGGATTGGCAGTAAACGCATAATAGCTAACGATGTAATACTTTTGCCACTGCCTGATTCTCCCACCAATGCAACCGTTTCTCCTTTATGAATGGTAAAGTTCACATCATCTACCACCTTGGCCTCTTTGCCATTCTTCAAATGGAATCGAATGGATAATTGATTGACCTCTAAGAGCACTTCTTTAACTTTTGCATGTTCCATAGGCGTCCCTCCCTGTTAGCGTTGAATAGGTGGTGCATAGCGTATGGCAATATTTTTCATTTGCGTATAGTTCCGCAGAGCAACAAAGCCCTTCTCTCGACCAATGCCACTTTTTTTATAGCCTCCGAACGGCATTTGTATACCACCAGCTGCCCCATAATTATTGATAAATACTTGTCCTGCCTGCACACGACTTGCCACATAATGAGCTGTATCAATATTCTGTGACCACACACCCGCAACTAAGCCATATTCTGTGCTATTGGCTAGAGTAATGGCTTCCTTCACGCTAGCAAATGTTAAAACCGTCAACACAGGCCCAAAAATTTCTTCCTGTGCTAAAGGATCATTCGGCTGTACTCCATCTAGTATAGTTGGCTGCACATAGAAGCCATTTTCATACCCTTTAATCGTCAATGGCTCCCCGCCAGTGATGACATAGCCGTCTTTTTTAGCTTGCTGTAATAATGTAGTGATTTTTGTATACTGACGTTCATTTAATAATGGCCCCATATCCATGTCCGCCTCACCAGGCCCCACCTGTATCGCTTGAAATTTTTGCACTAATTGTGGGAGAAATGTATCTTTTATACTTTCTTCAATGAGTAGTCGAGCCCCAGCAGAGCATGTTTGCCCTGCATTTTGAATAATAGCCCTTACAACGCCCTCTAATGCTTGCTCCATATTGGCATCCGCAAACACAATATTGGGTGATTTTCCGCCAAGCTCTAATGTTACAGGGACCACATTTTCTGCTGCCGCTCTCATCACTGCAATTCCAGTAGGAACAGAGCCCGTAAAGGTTATATGATTAATATCAGGATGTGAGGTTAAATATGGACCCACATCACGTCCCAGGCCCGTAATATGTTGAAAGATTCCTGTAGGCAGTTTCTCTGCAAGCCATTCCGTAATGGCATGTGTAGTAAGTGGTGTATCTTCTGCACTTTTCACGATAACTGCATTGCCTGTAGCAATCGCCGCAGCGACACTTCGTGCTGTAATTTGAACCGGATAGTTCCATGGCACGATATGTACCGTAATACCAACGGGTTCCAGTACTACTGCATTCAATAGTCCATCCTCAATTGGAATCGTATCCCCCATCACTTTATCAGCCGCTCCACCGTAAAATTCAAAATAACGAGCCGCCGCTTCAATATCTGCCCTTGCTTGTGTTAAAGGTTTTCCTACGTCCCGGCATTCTAGTAAACTCCATTCTTCGGCATGCTGACGAATATAATGAGCGAAGTCAATTAATAACTGACCTCGTTCAAAAGCCTTCCATTGTCGCCATTCATCACTTTCAAAGGCTCTACGTGCTGATCGCACCGCTTCTTCTACATGCGCTTGACTTGCATTACTAATTTGCGCAATGATTTCTCCGGTTGAAGGATTCTCAACATCTAGCAATACTTCTGCATCCCCATAAATCCATTCCCCATTAATCAACATAGGAATATTTTTCATCGTACCCCTCCTATAATCCACGACCACCATCTACATGTAAGGTCGTCCCAGTGACCATGCTAGCTGCATCAGACAATAAATAACTGACAGCTCCTGCTATATCAGAAGGCTTCACCAATCGCCCTAGTGGGACAGATTGCACAAACACACTTTGCTTGGTTTGCTCGACATCTGCCCCTTGTGCAGCAAATTGCCCAAGCATTTGTGTATCAGCAGGTCCAGGATGAATCGTATTAACACGAATTTGGTCTGGTGCTAGCTCAATCGCTAGCCCTCTCGTAAAGCTTTCCGCTGCACCTTTTGACGCAATATAGGCCTGTAAGCCAGGTCTTGGACGTACTGCTGAAATTGAAGCAATCGTCACAATAGAACCCTTTTGCTGTTTTTTCATAAAGGGGACAACTGCTTTTGCTGTTATAAATAAGCTTTTTACATTGACATCCATTAAGCGATTCCAATCATCCATTGTTACTTGCTCAATGGGCGTAGCAGCTTGTGCAATCCCTAGTGCATTGACAAGTCCATCCATTCTCCCATACTTATTAAAAATTTCCTGGAAGATGGCATTCACTCGCTCCTCCTGCAATACATTAACTTCAAAGCATTGCAGGGAGTCATGGGTTAAATTTGACAGCGCCGTTATGGATAAATCAAGTCCTATGACCAGATTACCCTGCTTAAGCTGCTCTTCAATAATGGCTTGTCCCATTCCGCCACCTGCTCCTGTCACAACAATCACCTTTGGCTCAGTTGCCATACTATACACCTCCCGCTGTTACAGACATATGACTGATTTCCTGACAAATCGCATCGCCCATTTGTGCCGTCGTTGCTTGTCCACCAATATCAGCCGTTTTCACGACGCCTTCTTCCAGTACTTTACTAATAGCTTGGACAATCAAATGTTCTAAATCCTTTCTTCCCTGATGTCCAAGAAGTAAGGCAAGCGACCATATTTGAGCTATTGGATTGGCAATACCCTTGCCGGCTATATCTGGCGCGGAACCATGCACAGGCTCAAACATAGACGGAAATTTCTTCTCTGGATTTAAGTTTGCAGACGGCGACAGCCCAAGCCCCCCAACAATGGCAGAGCCTAAATCAGATAAAATATCGCCAAATAAATTGGAAGCCACAACAACTTCAAATTCCTGTGGTCGTTCGACAAAATAAGCGACTAATGCATCGATATAAATGGATTCAAGCTGTAATTCTGGTGCAATTTGTGTCACTGTTTTTCTTGTATGCTCATCCCAAAATTTCATGGAATGTATGATTGCATTAGATTTTGTCGCACTTGTCAGCTTGGTTTTCCCTTGCTGCTGAGCATATTCACAGGCTGCACGAACAATTTTTTCAATTCCAATACGCGTCATAATTGTATTTTGAATCGTCATTTCTTGTGGCTGCTGTAGATACAGTCGACCACCACTATCCGAATATTCGCCCTCAGCATTTTCGCGGAAAATGACAAAGTCAATCTCGTTCTCGCCAGCTAGAGGTGAGGATATCCCAGGCAAAGATTTAATGGGACGGAAATTCACATACTGTTGGAAATTTTTACGAATCGGCATAATGAGCTCCCATACCGTGACATCATCTGGTACGCGAGCATCACCAATTGCTCCAAATAATATCGCATCATATTTTTGTAGTGTATCAAGTGCATCCTCTGGCATCATACAGCCGTGCGCTAAATAGTATTCAGAGCTCCACGGAAAAACCGTCGTTGTCATTTGTAAGGATGAATCCCGTTCTTGCACACATTTTATAACCTTTAATGCTTCCTGCATGACTTCCTTTCCAATGCCATCGCCTGGTATAACTGCAATTTTTATCGTTGTCATTGGACATCACCAGCCAAAAATTTTAATGCCGCTAAACGATAAATGGCAGTTGTTTCTGCCAATTCTTCAATATCTACATATTCATTGATTTGATGAGGAATTTCACGATCTCCTGCACCAACCGTCACTATTGGAATCCCATGGACATGAAGAAACGTACCATCTGTAGCACCAGGAACACCATTATATTTTGGCTCCTTCTCTGTCACCTCTGCTACTGCCTCGTAAATGGCCTGTACAACAGCATCTTCCTTAGCAGTTGCTGTAGCAGGTCGATTATCAAGAATCGTTAGTTCCACGTTAAAATCCGGATCATCTGCCTGTAATCGTTTAATAATGGATTCGATTCTTCCTAGTAGTTCATCATGGTCTTGGGCAGGAACCGTACGAATATCAAGTGTCGTCATGCAGTGATCAGGAATGACATTGATTTGTGCATCTCCTTTAACAGGCGCACGTAAAATCGTTGGTGTTATAGATGGCCAATTCAGCATTGGGTCACGTCCTAACCGAGCCTGCTCCTCTTTTTCTAGTTTCTCCAGCTCTACAATCAATCGTGCCATACGCCAGTTCGGATTAATGCCACTCCACGAGATTGCTCCATATGCCATCTTACCGAAAATATCAACCTGTAAACGAATCGCCCCACGCTGTGCAATGCATACATTGTTTTCCTGTGGCTCACAAATAATAGCCCCATCTACTCCGTCTGCCCAGCCGTTTTTAATAAAATGTTTAATGCCCAGCATGAGCCCCTCTTCATCACAAGGAATACATAAAATAATCTTGCCTGTAAACTCTTCCTGATCTAGTAGTAGTGATTGACAGGCAGTAATCATACATGCGAGATTCCCCTTCGTATCATTTGTTCCTCTGCCGTACATACGCCCCTCAACAATCTCTGCTCCAAACGGATCATATGCCCATGCATCTCGATTTCCTTCCGTTACAACATCTGTATGACCCTCGAAAAGTAATGTTTTCCCAGGCTTGCCCGAATCAATAATACCAATAACATTCGGCCGGCCAGGCACAACCTCCTCTACATGCGTCTCAATGCCAATATCCCTTAAATATGCCGCAACTACGTGTGCTACCTCCTCTTCATTACCCTTTGGATCATTCTCGCGGTAAACGCTTTCAATTCGTACTAGCTTTTGTGTTAACGCGATGACCGCCTGCCGATCTCGCACATACGATTTGGTTGTTTTTAAACTAGTTACTGTCATGCAAAGGACCTCCTATTTTATAGAATATTCTGAATTTATATTATTTTAACATTGACCCTTCTCTATGAAACTAGACAATATGTTAATAATTCATAGCATGACCTTAACTTTTTGTTTAGCCATAAATCGCTAAAAAACAACATTTTTTCTACTTAATGTTATTTTTTATAATTTAAAAAGTAAACACCTTTGAAAATCAAGGATATTGAGCAACTTCATTTCTTTGGCATAAAGCTCTCACACCAAAATAAAAAAACCAGCAATTGCTGGTTTTTTCTTCCATAATTATTGTTGGCGGGATTCGGTCATTTGCTTCCAAACCGAGCCTTTTGCTTCTTCACCTTGCTCGATACGGGCAATGGCCATTTTCACTTGTAGCTTTACTTCGAATTCTTTATCATCTTCAGCCGCTTTTAATACGGGTAATGATTGTTCTGTACCCACCTCATATAAATACATCGCTGCACGCCAACGTACCAATTTGTTCTTATCTTGTAGGGCTTGCTGCATAGCTCCTTCAAATTCTACAAAGCCAAGGTCGCTCATACAGTCACCTGCTGTACGTCGCACGGCGGCACTTTTATCTTGAAGGGCTCTCTCTAAATATGGAACTACCGTAACATCTTCGACCATCCCTAAATATACAGTTGCTAGACGACGAATAGACATTTGCTCATCCTGTAAAGCTAAATCTAACAATGGTAAATCATCCAGCTCCGGATCAGCCATTTGGTCTAACAACTGGAAGCGTTTCTCCCATTCTGGTTGTTGGAACTGTTCCACTGTTATTTTCAGCTTATTGGATGGAACGATTGCTTTTTCATCATCATTATTAATCGCAGCTACAATTTCTGCTAATCGTTCTGCAGAATATGTGACATCAATTTCCCTTTTGACCGCTTCTGCGATTTCTTCTAGTTCACCATACCGCACACCATAATCAATCCATTTACGCTGGAAAATATAGTTTTCATCTACTGCTGATTCAATAATTTGGTTAAAAGCCTCGACAAAACGATCACCACAGCTCATACGATGTTCACGTTGGTTATCAAACACTTTTACTTGTAGGGGTACTTGCTTATAGAACTGTACATGGACATAAACTTCCCCGTAAAACTCGTTAGCTACCATTGGTTCATCTTGCGTTTCAACGTCTTCACCTAATACTTGACGGATACTTGCTAAAATACCCTCCCAAGCATATTTTGCATTACGCTCCACCGCAAAGAAATCAGCTACATGATAAACGCCCTTTATCCCCTCAATAGCTAAAATAGCTGCTGCTTCGCCAGTCGCTTCATCTTTATTATCCTTTGTAAAATTATAGCTTTTCCCGAACGGTAGCTCTGTATCAACAACAATCTTCATAGAATTTGGACTTGGTGTCGGTTCAATTGTAATAATCTTCATGTCTATCGCTCCTTATCCGTTAGCAATTTCATCTAAATATGACCATCTTTCAATCAGATGCTCATACTGTGCATTTAGCTCATCAAGCTTAGCTGTTAATTCCTGTAGTTTTGTAAAATCTGAACCAGCATTAGCGATTCCCTCTTCGGTCTCCATAATAGCTGCTTCTGCTTTCTCAATATCATCTGCAATCGTTTCCCATTCTTTTTGCTCTTTAAATGATAGCTTTTTCTTGTCTGATTTTGGTTTTTCAGACTTCGGCTTTTCAGCTTTCGGTGCATCAACTTTAGCAGTTGCAGTATGCTCACGCTTCTCCAAATACTCACTATAAAGATCCAGTGTTTCCTCAACCTGCCCTTTTCCATCTAAGATCCATAGCTTTTTCGCAATACGGTCTAGGAAAAAACGGTCATGGGAAATCGTGATGACTACGCCAGGGAAATGCTCAATGAAATCCTCAAGCACACCTAATGTTTCAATATCTAAATCATTGGTTGGCTCATCCAATAATAAAACATTAGGCTGCTCCATTAATAAACGTAATAAATGAAGGCGCTTGCGCTCACCACCTGATAATTTACCAATTGGTGTACCGTGTGCATGTAGTGGGAATAAAAATCGCTCTAGCATTTGAGCCGCGGAATAGCGTACACCCTCTGCATCTGTAATATCATTCGAAGCCTCACGTATATATTCAATCATACGCTCATTTTCATTCATTTTCGGTAAAGTTTGCTTGAAATGGGCGAGCTTCACTGTTGATCCAACAAGAATTTCACCTTGGTCTGGTGTAAGCTCTCCTGCTAGCATCTTTAATAAGGTAGATTTCCCTACGCCATTCGCACCAATTATGCCAATACGGTCACCTTGCTGGAGTAAAAATGAAAAGTTATCCAGAATCTTTTGCTGTCCAAATGCTTTCGAAATATTTTCAGCCTCGAGTACTTTGCGCCCAAGACGGGTTGTAGCGAGTCCCATTTCCAATGAAACATCCTCTGATTTACGCTCTAAATTCTCCTCCAACTTTTCAAAGCGTTGGATACGCGCTTTTTGTTTAGTAGAGCGCGCCTTTGCACCGCGACGAATCCATTTCAACTCTGAACGATAACGGTTGCGATCCTTCTGAGCAGATGCCGCCTTCATTTCCTCACGGATGGCACGGGCCTCTAAAAAATCACCATAATTTCCGGTGTGTCTATACAGAGTTTGATCGGCTAGCTCATAAATATGTGTTGATAATTCATCTAAGAAATAACGATCATGGGTAATAAAAATAACTGCACCCTTTAAGCGTAGCACCATCTCTTGAAGCCACTCCGTTGCCTCCACATCTAAATGGTTGGTCGGCTCATCTAATAAGTAGAGATCTGCTGGTTCAATTAATACTTTAGCCAATGCCACTCGTTTTTGCTGTCCGCCAGAAAGCGTTAGCACTTCTTTATCAAATGTTTCAATGCCTAGCTTTGTTAAGGCTGTTTTCGCAAGCGCATTGACATCCCATGCCTGCTCTTCATCCATACGCTGTTGCAAACCAAATAAAGTCTTTTGTAAACTTTCAGATGTTGGATTTACTGCCAGTGCAGCCACCGTTTCCTCATATTGACGATTCAGTTGTAAAACCGGTGAATCGCCAGCAAAGACTGCTTGCAAAACTGTTTCTCCTGATTGAAATGACGGTTCCTGTGGTAAATAGGCGATACGGTATTTGTTGGGGCGATCCATAGTGAGAGTATCCGCTTCGATATCCTCTGCTAAAATCGACAGCAGGGTCGATTTACCTGTACCATTAATACCGATTAAGCCAGCTCGCTCACCCTCATAAATGGTAAATTCAATATTTTCAAAAAGCGTTTTATCGCCCACAGTTTTTGTTAAATTTTGTACGATTAAATGACTCATTCCACTATTCCATCTCTTTCATGTTAGGTATTGTTCATGCCCACACTACTTTTATGTAGACGATTATTGATATCCATTATTCATCATAACATCAATTGACAGGTAAACAAAGAACAACAAACTATCAACAATTTGTCCTAATGATGTTCCCATTCTCCTGTAAACACACGGAAATTTGATGATCTTTTGTTCTAGACCTGCTCGTTCAGCAGCTTTCCCCTTTTGATGAATTTGTTGTACAAAAGCGGTAGTATATTAGTATAAATTACCATTTGAGAAGTCTAAAACAGTAGTGTAACATACTATTCCAAGTTAATATAAAGGAGTAACATGATGAAAATTTCCAAGTTTATTGTTATGATTCCTAATTATAGAAGAGAGTTCGGACGATTCATTACGATTTACTGACTATGAAATCGCCCAATATGCAAGTATTGCAGATTTCATCGAAAAAACTTTCCATCACAATAAAATGGTTATGTCAACCACCCCACTATCAGCAACTAAATGGAATTTGCTGTCGTAATTAATTTATTTCTATATATCGAAACTTTGTATTCATTAAAGAAAAAAATATGAACAAACGCAGTGGATTGAAGGGGAAACTATTTTTTAATTTTTATAGGGCTGAACATTCTCTTCCTATTTTTAATACTACGAAAGAAATACCGGAACATCACATAAAAGCACCTCCCTTCCATTGAGGGCGGTGCTTTATGCTATTGACCTATTTCATGTTGCAATTGCTGTAAAAAGCTTTCCATAAATTGATGACGTTCAAGTGCCATTTGCTTGCCCTTTTCCGTTACCATTAAATCCTTTAGCAGCAATAGCTTTTCGTAAAAGTGAGTGACAGATGACGTATTTTTTTGACGATATTCGGATTCTGACATATGTGTGCGTGCTTCTTCATCCTTATCATAAAGCTTGCGGTCTTTCGCACCACCATAGGCAAATGTTCGTGCGATGCCAATTGCCCCAATCGCATCTAAACGGTCTGCATCGCGAACGATTTTTGCTTCCAAAGATGTAGCCACTAGCTCATTTCCACCATTAAACGATACTTGTGCAATACAATCTCGAATATGTTGCTTTTTTTCTTCGCTAACAGGGAGCTCTGCAATGAGCTGTTCCTCCTGTTCCTTACTATCGGTATACTTTTTGTCGCTCACATCATGTAACAGCACCGCAATTTTAACAACCTCGGCATCGGCTGCTGGTTCTGTATGTAAGATCGCTAGCGCATTTTGATAGACACGCTCAATATGCTGAAAATCATGGCTGGCGTCAAACTGTTCATAAATTTCTCGTACTTTACTCATTAAATGATCCATAGTTCAAACTCATTCCCTTCCTACACGATTATACTGTATTTATAGCACTCACGAAAAATAAAAAATCAATAGCTTTTTAATTGACTAATTTTTCAGAATATTATAAGATAAACGTGCAGAACAAACAATTTGTTCTGTACCTCATATTTTTCAGCTTTGTACAAACAGCTATGTGTTTGACAGTATGAATATCAACTTCAGCGGGCTTACAATTGAATAGTATGTTTGCAAGATGACATAAGTAAAGAAAACCAATCATCAAACAAATAAAAGTGAACACTTTCCCTTAGAAATTCTTTGTTTAACCCGCATAGCACTATGTACAGCCGAAAATTGTGAACAACAAGTTAGTTGTTTTTACGACCAAAAAGTTATCATTAAATGGACGCCATGTGTAATTGTTTTTCGTTATTGGTTGTTACCTTCTTCAAGTTGTATGAACGTAGCTCCTCCCTTTAATGAAAATCGTACACGATGATGACTGCCAGTTTATGAAACCACATACATGAGTCGTACAAACACAATGAAGATTCTGTAAACCAAAATTGTAAGAAGCTATAAAGGAAGTAGGAACGATTGTGATAACATGTAATACCTTCCCGCTGAAGGACAAATAAAAGCTGCCCATCTTACAGTCATGTAGATGATGGCAGCTTTTATTATTTATTTTACTATTTAAAAGTAACTCTTACATCACACCCTTGATGACCTCATCAATTTCTTTTAACAGCTCTTGATTTTCCATCGTTGAACTTAATTTTAAATGAGATTGATCCACATGGATGACCGCTACTTGCATTCCTTCTTTTATACTCGCACTTGGAACTGGCAACATCTTTTCCGTATCGAATGTCATTATAAGATCTGGAAATTTTGATTGTAACTGCCCTTCTTTCGATAACGTCATATATTCATTCCAGAAAGTCAAATGGTAATCCCCAACGGATAATTTCCCTACATCAAAGCCATTTTCCTTCGTTAATACATAATTTTTTACCTCGCCCGAAACAATATGCTCCCCATTCAACAGTTGTAAAATATTGGACATTTTTTCATCGAAGGTTTGTCCCTTGAGGAAATGATAGCCAAGCTCAATAGCCATTGTAATAGCATTCGGTGCACCATGTTTCTGTAAATACTCTATGGTCACGGGATTCCTCGTTACGCCTACTAATCCTCCAGCTAAAATAGACGCTTGTCGGGCTGTTTTAGCCGTATTTTGTAGATGCCCCTCCACAAACCCTTGAACCGCAAAATCATCTTTGCCACCTGCGTAAAATTGTACAGATTGATAGTCTTGTTGTTCATGGAGATTTAGAGATCCCATAATACCTGTTGGATGTGCCCGCCCATTACATGGAGCATCCACGACGGGCACATGTAATAACACAGACTGCAACCAACCATTAATCGTTGTGATGGCACCATTTTCATTTGTGATGATGCCTTTTAGACGATGATTGGTATGTGCATTCATCTGGCGATAACTCCAGCAAAGCTGTTCGTTCGAAATATATTGTTCGGCTGCTGAAGGTGCGCCTACCATTGCCACACACGCTACTAAATCCTCATCATCTAATTCTGTTATATCGATTATTTGAGGTTCTCCGGCTGCAAAGATTTCCTTCACCAGTTTAAGTCCTTCCTCTAAGAGGCCACCTCCGCCTCCGCCAAGGATTGCTCCTCCATACACAGCAGCAATCCCATCCTCATACGTTAATACTTTTGTCATCGAGCATGACCCTTTCTATTTCCCTATTTTTAGAATAGAAGAGAAGAAGCTATATAAAGCATCCCCAGCAATAACACCTGCTGCAAAGACAGTCATTTCAGATTCTCTCTTACCTTTCGTTACATACGTGAAAATTACACGAAGTAAGATACCTGCTAATACTGCCCATCCAGCAATCGGATTGATCAGTAATAAACCTGTAGCAAAAAGAATACCCATTTGTCGTTTCGAGCCACCAATCAATTGGATCAATGCCCCTGGAATTGCCCAAATCATTAGTTGTTTCGCCACATCCCCTGTAACCCCAGATTGAATAGTTGCCGCATAAACATGGTTAACAGGAGCTACTAAATCTTGTGCAAAATATGATTTGTAGGATAGTAAAACAACAATAGCAGAAATGGAGAACGCCAACATACCAGCGATCATTTGCTGTTTGCGCCCTTCTTTTTCTAGTGCCGGATCACTACCATTTCCACGCAGAATAAAACCAGTTTTTAAATCATAGCCCATATCCGCAAATGCAACCCCTGTAGCTGCACTATAACCTGCTAACAAAGCAAGAGCTGGTGCAGGGAAGCCTATTAAAATACCAACAATCAATGTAATAAATGCCACTGCAAACGCTGGGAACCAACCCGCATGCATGGCCGCAATACCAACGATAAGCTCATGGACAAATGCTGCGATTGTGGCAAAGAGGATGAATCCTATTAGCATCCCAAATGACATATGTGTGATAATACCGCCTAAAACAGCGATTAATAAGGCAATGGCTAAATAAGCAATAAACCCAATACCAAAGGCTTGGCGAATTTCTTTTGCACCCTTTGAATAGATTAACTCTTCTGACTTTTTAATCGATTTTTTATTTAGTAAAGCAAAGGCTACTTGGAAAAGTGCCACAATCCCAGCACCAATCATAACCCCATGCGGAATATAATAAGCATTTAAGTCGACATTAAATAATTGAACAGAATAGCCTCTTAGTAGAAGCCCAACCCCAAACATCGTTAGTGCCCAAATATTGCCAATAAACGCTACCCCAAAAGCTGACATTGGAATTTTAAGAACAGACCCCACAATACCAATTAACACACCACCGATTAATACTTTGGCATTTTTACCACCTTTATCGCCCGCTTTAATAGCTTCAGCAGTTGCAATCCCTGGTGGCCAAGTACCTGTTGCTGGGAAAATCTTTGTATCAAAAAATTTATATAATAATAAAGCATCCACAAACATCGCTAAAATAACACCGATAAACAAAGGTAATACTAAATTTTCATAGCCCAAAACATAGGGAATACCAATTGGCAGCATTAAGCTACTCGCTGCACTAAATGTTGCGGCTGAAATGGCCGTTTGGATTATATTTTGTCTATGCACAGATTTAAATGCAATGAGCTTGCCAATTGGGATTCTTCCTAGAATCATCGCAAATATTGCCCCTACGATAGACGTATTAGCAGAAATCCCTAAAGTTGTAATCAGCTGTATCCCGATAATAGCCCCAACTACAGATGTAAAGACAATCATGAGTAGAGTCATAGGCTCCAAAGCCCGTGGGTGTAATACTTTATTATTCATACTGTCAGCTCCCCTATTGCTGTTATAGTTTTGAAATATGCGATTGTATCTGTTGAACTACTTTTACTAACTGGTCAAGCATATATTTCTCCCTTTGATCATCTATATCATATACTAATCCAGAAATTGTAAGAGATGCGATAATTTCTTTTTTATAGTTGAATAACGGTACACTGATGCCAAAAGCGTGTTCATTGTATTCACCAACGGTTATACACCATTTTTGTTGGCGTATACTTTGTAGCTCTTCCCTTAATGTCTCAAAAAATTCCATATGCTCCTCTTTCGATTGCTTGTTTTGAAAAAAAGCTATTAATTCAAGCTGTCTATCCTCTTCTAAAAAGGCGAACATGACTTTACAGGAAGCACCGATGTAAAGGGGTGTCTTAGTTCCTAAAGACACCGCATACTTTACATTTTTATTACTTTCGGCAATTTTTGTTGTGACACCATATTCATTGTCCATGTAAGTGAGAAATACCGATTCGTTTATTTCACTTGCAAGATTTTGCATTAATTCATAAATAGTCGAGTGTGGGTCCATTGTATGTGAGAGCACATCATAAAAAAGGAACATTTTGTAGCCTAATTTATACTTTTTTGTACCTTCATCCTGTAATAAATAACCCGTTTCTGTAAATGTATTAATGGCTCTTTGTACGACACTTGTCGGCATTTTCATCATGCGCGAAATTTCACGAACACCTAATGCATTTTCTGTCGTCGCAAAACACTCTAGTATATCTAATGAGTTTTTTAATGTCTTGACAGTCATATATTTCTCCCTTTAAGCGTTTTGATAACCGTAATGCTTTTTCGCTACTTCTACCGAAATATATTCATTTAACACATCACGCTCAATAGCCTCTTTACTTCTTTCAAGTGGATTTCCATAGCCACCACCTGTTGCTGTAACAAGCTCAATACGATCGCCTTTTTGCAATTCATAATTGGCTAGTACGCCAACTGGTCCAATCGTAGAGCCATCCTTTTTATGAACGATTAAATAGTTATGAGAGCCTTCGCCTCCTCCACTTAAACCGAATGGAGTGAATTGGTGTCTCCCTAAGTTGACTGAAACCTTTTGACCATCATTATTAATTGTATAGACACGGCGTACACCTAAGCCACCTCTAAATTGGCCTGTACCTGCACCGTCACAGTTTAAGCTATATTCATCAATTTGAATGCCATATTTCGTTTCTGCAATTTCCACAGGTAAATTATAGGTTTCACCGTCTCCCATACAATATTGCCCGCTTTGACCATCTTCATCATTTGATGCTCCCCAACCACCAACAGATGGTTCAACGATAAGGAAGGACTCATCATTTTCAGGATTTTTACCTGTTAGAATAAATGTACAAACGGATTGTAAATGTCCAGCAGATAATCTTTCTGGTAAATGTGGCGCAAGTGCTTTCCAAATTAAATCAGCCGCCCCAATACGTGCCTCAAAATTCATGGATACAGGATGTGGGCGTTTAGCCGAGACAATGGAATTTTCATCCGTTAAAATAGTTAAGCGTTTAAAGACTCCCTCATTAATGACATCTATATCACCTAGTAATGCTAGGAACATCACACGCACACTTGCCATTAAACCAAATTTGGAGCAGTTTACTGGCACATTTACCGCTGGGTGGGAGCCTCTAAAATCACAAATAAATTCTTCATCACTAATCGTTACTTTCACTTTAATCGGGTATGGTCCACCCTTTAATGGATCTCCCTCAATAAAGTCTTCTGCATAAAACTTACCTTTAGGCAAATGCTGCAGCTCTAGCTCTACAATTTTTTCACCTTTGTCCAATAATTTTTGAATCGACAATTTCACCGATTCAGCACCAAACTTTTGACAAAGCTCTGTGATTCGCTTTTCGCCTGTTTTTAAGGCGGCCACTTGTGCAAACATATCGCCGATAGATAGCTCTGGTAAACGAACATTTGTAGAAATAATCTCATAAATGGCTTCGTTCAATTCGCCTTTATGATAAAGTTTGACACCAGGCAGTTGTAGACCTTCCTGATAAATTTCATTAGAATTACTTGTAAATGAACCAGGGTCCATGCCCCCTACCTCTGTCCAGTGTGCTTTATTGGCAGAGTAAGCAATAATTTCACCTTGATAAAAGATGGGAAGCACTAAGCCAACATCTGATAAATGCGAGCCTCCCCCTACATACGGGTCATTAATAATAATGACATCGCCCTCATGCAACCTTTGACCATTATCGAATTTTTCAATTACTCTCTGCACCATTGGACTTAGCATACCAATAAAGCTTGTAACACCATTTCCTTGGCTAATTAAGTTCCCCTGTGCATCTGTTAAACCACAAGCATAGTCTAATACTTCATAGATTACGGGACTCATAGAAGAGCGCGCTAGAGCGACAAACATTTCATCCCCTATGGCTAGCAATGAATCCTGAATAATCTCTACAGCAAAAACGTCTTTTTTCATGATTTATTTTCCCTCCATCTCTACAATCAAATTTCCATATTTATCAATTTCTATGGATTGCTTTTCATTGATCACGACTGTAGATGTTGGATTTTCAACGATAGCAGGGCCTGTAATGACATAACCCGGAGCAAGCTTTTGTTGATCATAAACATTGACCTCAACCCACCCCTTTTCTTTTACATATAAGTTGCGTTTTGTTTTAATACAAGTTGACACATCAATATGAGAGAAATCTAATTCTTTAAATTGAACAGCCTCATCTTTTCCATAGATGGTAAGATGTAGATTCACTAATTCTATTGGAGTAGTTGGTAAATCGAATGAAAATTCTTGTTTATGTTTTACATGGAACGCTTCAGCCAATTGGAGAAGCCCTTTATCATCAATTGTGATATTCGATGCGTTCAATTTAACTGCATGCTCTTGGCCTTTATAACGTAAGTCATAATTAATTTCGAAATAATAATGCTCTTTCGATAAAGGTGCGTCTGCATAGGCACTTTCAATAGCTTGATTAATATTCGCTTGAATGTTAGCAAGATGCACGTGATCAAAGTCCATTAAACTTGTTTGAATATAGTCTTGGCGATATTCTGTCATCATCATTCCTAATGCAGAAAAGACAGAAGAGCCATAAGGGATAATGACCTTTTTCATGCCTAATTCCTCTGCTAAATTAATAGCATGTAGTGGACCACCACCACCAAAGGCAACCATTGTAAAATCTTCTGGGTCATAGCCTTTACGAATGGAAATGAGCTTCAACGCATTTAACATATTAGAATTCGCAATATCTAAAATACCTTGCGCTGCTTCCTCGGCTGAGACATGAAACGGTTTCGCAATCGCTTCAATAAGTGCCTCCTCCACTTTGTCAATAGAAACTGGATTATCGAAGTTTGCTAATGATAATCTTCCCAAATAAACATTAGCATCTGTAATTGTTGGCTGTGTATTACCTAACCCATAGGCTACTGGACCTGGGTTTGCCCCAGCAGAATCTGGACCAACCTTTAAGGAACCGAACTGGTCCACACGAGCGATAGAGCCCCCACCATTGCCGATTTCCACTATATCTACAACTGGTGTTTTAATGGGATAGCCAGCAAATTTTTCATTTCTTTCAATATAGTAATCTGTCGTAACATTTACTTTGCCATCTGTAATAAGTGAGCATTTCGCTGTCGTCCCCCCCACATCAAAGGCGATAATATTGGATTCATTTAGAAGCTCACCTAATTTTGCAGCTCCAAACATTCCGGCTACAGGGCCAGATTCTACTAGATTGATTGGCAGCTCCATCGCTTTATCAAAGCTTGTTGTACCACCATTTGATTGCATAATTTTCAAATGGTCGGTAATACCAATTGTACTTAATTTTTCTTTTAAGCTTTTTAAATAAGCATGAGCAATTGGCTTTACATATGAATTTAAAACAGTTGTATTGGTTCTTTCATATTCACGATATTCTTTAATGGTTTCGCTTGAAAGCGTAATATACACCTCAGGCCAAATGTTCAATATTTCTTCTTTTAATTGCTGCTCGTGAATGGGATTTTTATAGCCATGAATTAAGGAAATGGCAATTGCCTCTACACCTAACTCCTTAAATTGACGGACAATCTTACCAACTTCATCCCTATTAAGCGCTTTCATAATATTTCCTTTAAAATCAATGCGTTCATCAATTTCTTGTCGTAAATAACGCTCTACAAAAGGTGCTGGCTTTGTATATTTAAAATTATATAAGTCTGGTCGGTTACCACGTGCAATTTCTAATACATCACGGAAGCCTTTTGTTGTAATTAATCCAACTACGCCACCTTTTCTCTCTGTTAATGTATTGATAATAACAGTAGAACCATGAATAAATGATTCAATGAGAGAATCCTCTGTTACATGTCGTCCTAATACGTTTAATATACCATCCTCAAAATGCCCTGGCGTCGTATGCCCCTTGTCAAAATGAAGATTTCCTTTCTCATCTGTATAAACTAGGTCGGTAAAAGTACCGCCAATATCTGTTGCGATTTTCAAGACTCCATCCCTCCGCGTTCCTATAATCGGTACAGTGTTCCGAATTAGAATTAAGTAAATTATATTTAAAATAAAAAGAAAATTCAATGTATTTTTTAAATAAAAATTCATTTGACAATTGCACAACGTTGTAAAATTCCGCTTTTCCTTTCCAATATTAGATAATTATAAATAAAAATTACCAAACACATTTATATAAGGAAGCTTCTCGAGTTTGTAATGGCATGAAAAGAAATCCTAGTTTTTAAACTAGAAACTTAAATTTTCTAAAAAAGTGATGATGAATGTTTAGACAATTTTCAACTATAAGGGGAGAGGCCTATTTTAGTGGCACTGGTGGGAGAAATAGTAGTGAAATAAAAAATGTTTAGGCTCCTATCAGCCAACCAATAAAAAAAGCTGCCCCTATTTTAAAGGGCAGCCTTTCAACATTTTATTAGAACAATCCTACCGCATGTCCGTCATTGTCGACATTCATGCGTAACGCAGCAGGAGCTTTTGGTAAGCCCGGCATTGTCATAATATCGCCTGTGAGGCAAACTAGGAAACCTGCACCTAGCTTCGGTATCACCTCACGAATTGTCACTGTAAAGCCTTCAGGACGTCCAAGTAAACTTGGTTGATCGGATAAAGAGTATTGCGTTTTCGCCATGCAAATCGGCAAAGAATCCCAGCCAAATTTTTCGATTTGAGCCATTTGTTTTTTAGCTTGGTCAGTGAATTGGACATCTTTCCCACCATATACCTTTTGTACAATAGTGCGTACTTTTTCTTCAATGGATTCTGTTACATCATATAATGGTGAGAAGTTGTTTTCTTCTTCCAACACAGCTAGTACTTGTTCAGCTAAGGCTACTCCACCTTTACCGCCCTCTTCCCAGACATTTGTTCGGGCAATACGTACATGGTTTTCTTGGCACCAGTTTAGAACTGCTTCCAGCTCTGCCTCTGTGTCTGTAATGAAACGATTTAATGCAATAATCGGTTCAACACCAAATGTACGTACCGTGTCGACGTGTTTAGCTAAATTTTCAATCCCTTGGAGCAGTGCTTCCACATTTTCACCGACAAGTGATGTTTTTGGAACACCACCGTGCATTTTTAATGCACGAATCGTTGCTACAATCACAACGGCACTTGGCTTAAAGCCTGCTTTACGTGCTTTAATGTTCATGAACTTTTCAGCACCTAAATCAGAGCCGAAGCCCGCTTCCGTCACCACAATATCCGCTAGTTTACGAGCAGTTTGTGTCGCCATAATGGAGTTACAGCCGTGGGCAATATTTGCAAATGGACCACCGTGTATAATTGCTGGTGTCCCTTCCAATGTTTGTACTAAGTTTGGCTTAAAGGCATCCTTTAATAATAATGTTAAGGCACCCTCTACCTGTAAATCACGCACAAAGACAGGCTCACGCTCAAAGGTATAGCCAATCACGATGCTAGCGATGCGTTCGCGCAAATCCTCAATACTTGTTGCTAAACAGAACACTGCCATAATTTCCGAGGCAACCGTAATATCAAAGCCATCTTCACGCGGCATGCCCTGAACAGGTCCACCTAATCCCACAATCACTTTACGTAATGAGCGATCATTCAAATCCATCACACGTTTCCAAATAATACGTCGTGGATCAATGTTTAAGACATTCCCTTGGTGGATATGATTATCAATAAATGCAGATAAAGCATTGTTGGCTGTTGTTATCGCATGAAGATCACCAGTGAAGTGTAAGTTAATATCCTCCATTGGTACAACCTGTGCGTAGCCCCCACCAGTTGCGCCACCTTTTACGCCCATTACTGGACCAAGCGAAGGTTCACGTAACGCTACCATCACTTTCTTATTTAATTGATGAAGGGCATCAGCTAGTCCTACAGTCACAGTTGACTTTCCTTCACCTGCTGGGGTAGGACTAATAGCTGACACTAACACAACCTTTGCGTCCTCACCTTGAGCTGTAATTTTTAATGGGTCAATCTTTGCTTTGTAGCGGCCATACTGCTCAAGTGCATCCTCTGGAATACCTGCAGCATGGGCAATTTCCGTAATAGGTTTGATTACTGCTTGACTCGCGATTTCTAAATCTGTTAATGGTTGATTTTTCGTTGTCATTTGGCATCCTACTTTCTATGTTGTTCATTTCCATTATAGTCTTAATTGTGAAAAAAAAGAAAGCCAGATATGCTCGCATTCCGACAATCAATTGACATTTTTGTTCAATTCATGTATGTTCTAAGAGAAAATGCTATTTTTTCACATTTTCTCATTGATAGCACGATTTCTTTAACTTTATTTTACTTTCAAGCGCATTGGAGGCGAATGCTTATGCAACAGGGGATCGTAAAGTGGTTCAATAATGAAAAGGGCTATGGCTTTATTGAATGTGATGATGGAGAAGATGTATTTGTACATTTTACGGGCATCCAGGAGGAAGGCTTCCGTACACTTGAAGAAGGTCAAAAGGTTTCATTTGATGTTGTGGAAGGCAATCGCGGCCCGCAAGCTTCAAATGTTGTAAAATTATAAGCTAGGAAACTGAAGGTGGATGAAATATTTAAAAATAGTTCAATCCGCTTTTTGACATGTTTACACATAAAAATCCACTTCAACGATTGAAGTGGATTTTTAATTTATCTATTAATCCAATAAAAAGCACCTGGACAAACTAATGTTTCCTTGGTTCTGTGTGGATCGTTCAATGTTACACCGATAGGCCCTTCTTTTAAATGCCCGAGCGTCATGCTAGATGCTGCGGCTTCCTCATAAAAATCCAAGCGCATATTCGGTAGCTGTAGAGACACAAACTGCTCATGCTGCACAAACTTGGGTAGCTGTAATACCTTCTGCCAAAGCTGCACCGTCTTCTCCACATCCCTGACATAAAACTGAATCGATTCCATGGTAATAGCTTGCGTTTCATCAATCGCGCCACTAGCTTTTAATTGAGCAAGACGTTTCTCATCTTCATCTGCCCATTCAATTAAGAATGGGAAATCCAATGCAAGGTCAGCCCTGCCAAAATGCAATAGCTTCCATTCGATTATCGTGCCATCTGGTCTTGTTCGACTACAAGCATCGGGACCATATACATCAAAGCCCAATGCACGCAATCGTTGACCCTCTTCTTCAATATTTTGGGTGCGCAAGGCAATTCGTGAAAATCCTTGGCGCTCATGATTACGTTTAAACGTATAATGTAGGGAATATGGGTACAGGGCCGCTTGCTCAAATAAATCACGATCATAAATAGCGATTTGTTCAATATAGCTTAAGCCAAAGTAGCTTAGCGTATTGTAAGTCCCCCACATCGTGTGTTGACCACCGTTCACTGTATGGACATTTCGTTTATTGAAGAAAACCTTTATATTTTCCGGAGATTCTACTTGATGTACCAGATGATCAAAATATAAAGTCATGGCAATTCCCCTTTCTTTCCCCCATTAGCTTTACCTAGATGTGTATTTGATTTAATATTTACTTAAGAAAAGGAGTTACTAGCTGGTATAAAAAAAAAGTCCAATTTCCCTACTAACTCCGTTAACTAATTTATTACTCACTATAAAGAGGTGATTTGAATGACAGATCATGTAGCTGCTTTTAAATTGGCATTAGGTAACTATCCTACAGGTGTAACGGTTGTTACAGCATGTCATGAAACGAATCCAATTGGCTTAACCGTCAATTCTTTTGCATCTGTTTCCATTGACCCACTACTTATTTTATGGTCACTGGATAAAAAATCTCAGCTCCATCCTTATTTTATGGGTGCTGGAAAATTCGCTGTTAATATTTTAGCGAGTGATCAAGAGCATTTATGTACATTATTTGCAAGTAAAGTCCCAGATCGCTTTGCTCAGGCAAAATGGTCTACTTCATCATTTGGGCTACCGATTTTACATGATACAGCAGCTATTTTACAATGTAAATCATTTCAACAGATAGATGCTGGCGATCATACTATTTTTATTGGGCAAGTACTAGATATTACAAATTCTCAAAAGGAACCGCTTCTCTACCATCGCCGTCATATCGGTCAGATTCCAAAAAGCTTTTATAGCTAATTCTCATAAAAAAAGGGCCACTTGTAAGCAACGGAAACCATGCTTATTGGTGGCCTTTTCACATCGTTCATCTGAAATGATCTTTATTTCTTTTGTGGAAATCTCTGCTTTTCAAGCCTATTAATTTGAACAATTACACCATCCTGAATCGTAATATGCACTTCACCAAATTCAAGATTTTGAATGGCCTTTGCAATAGCCTCTAATTTCTTATCTTCTACCTTTGTCGACTGAGCCATACGATACACCCCTTCTTTCTGATTCTTGTTGTACAAAAGAGGCCAATGCATCAAGCTAATTGATAGCCCCTCCTATCTCTCAGATACATCTGTTGGATTTGGCACCTATTTTTCCGGTTGCCGAGGCTTCATTGGGCCAGGTCCCTCCACCTCTCTCGATAAGAGTACTGCGTTTCTTGAAAATAATTCTATAATTCTGTTATACGATTGTCAATATAAAATATTAGAAAACCTAGCTGAATACTTTGTAATGTGTATTTTAGATTAGAAAACTGCCTATACCTAAAGTATTTTATGCCTAATCAGTAAGAAATAGATGGCTATCCACTAATTTATTTCGAACTCCATTTCCTCATCAAGGATTCAAGTGGACCGCGATGATGTTTAGCTCTCCACCAAACAGAAGCAAACACACATCCTAAAAAGTAACAGCAGGCATACAGCATGGAAAAAGCAAGCGTTTGATTCTCCAGCTTTTGACAAACAATTAGTATCCCAATCCCTATAAAAACATGGCCAACATAATGGGTTAAAGACATTTGCCCGGTTAAGATGAAAGCTTCAATGACTTTATTTTTACATGTCTCTACAAGATAGATGGAGCCCACAATGAGGACAATAGCCGAAGCCGAATTAGATAGGACATACATTATATTTGGTGGAATCGGTCCCGTATCAAATAAATACAATGCACTCTCTACATCTAATAAATGGATGGTTGTTGTTATCTTAATAAATAATATTGAAAAAGTCTCAGTCAATATGACTAGCAATAAACCTGTCACTAGTAAGATTTTTCTTATAGTACGATTTGTTAAATCTAATGTGCCGATTAACATACCCATCAGAAAGAAGCAAATCCAGGGGAATAGTGGGTGATAGCCATTAAACATCAAATTTCTTATAAATCCTGCTGGTGTCCAAAAATCAAGATACTCTAGTAAGACATATGTTGGATGCCAACCAGCAAGGTAATTAAATTGAATTTGAAGCCATTGTGAAAGGATGAGGATAGCACCTATGATGAAGATCATCATTTTCTTGGATTGCGCAATCAGACATGCGGCCACAAACATATACACGCCATAATAATGTAATATATCTCCTGTCCAGCCGATCACATATAATATTAGCCCAATCGTAAATAACAAAAACGACCTTTTCCATAAAGTAAGTCGATTCTGACGAAGAAGCAGTGGGTCCTTAGTCTCTCTAGCCTGACGAGTCATTAAAGCTATCCCTATTCCTGCTAACATGACAAATACGGCGGAAGCACGCCCCTCGAAAAGATTTTGTAAGGTAATCATCCATGCTGAACCATTCGTTGTAGAACCTGTTATGACTCCAAAATTTACAATGAACATCCCTAGCATGGCGAGAGCTCTTGCAAAATCAAGACCTTCAATGCGCCGATTGTTATTGATCATTTTTGTCCCCTTGGATAACGCTATGTACTGCCTCCTTCCAAATAGCTCTATAGTTCAATTGGTTGCCTGTTAACATGAAATTACCGATATTATCATAAACCAGGGCTAGCATCTGTGCCTTTGCTTCTATATGGGGAGTATCCTCTAGCACCCCTAGCTTCACGCCATATCGTAGGACTTCAACAAAGCTTGTTAAAAAGCTAGTTTCTAGCTCCACTAATTGTTTCTTATAGTTTTCATCGCGAGCTGCTAATAGTACATATTGATTAAATATTTTATTAAAATAAGGATCCTTCCCCTGCGCTTCAATAGACTTATAGCCTAGCTCGAGTAATTTCTCCTTGAAATTCGTATGAGAAAGCTCCTTATAATTCACAGCGATATCCTGTTGAATTTCTTTATACAGTGCATCAAATAAGTAAGCAATTAATTGATCCTTTGATTGAAAATAATAGTAGATGGCTGGTTTTGATATACCGACCTCTGCAGCAATCATTGCTAAACTTGTTTTTTCAAACCCTTTAGTTGCAAACATCACATAAGCCACATCTATGATTTTTTGAAAAGTTTGTTCTTTATTACCCATCATAATCCTCCTTTTTTTACCGACCGTTAAGTAAATAATAAATGATACTCCGCTTTTAAACAAGAAAAAACTGTGTAGAAATATTTCTCTACACAGTTCATATTTATTGATTTTGCAAATACAGCATTAAAGCTTCGGCTGTTTTTTGCTTGCCCATTACTTTAGTTGGCTGTCCATCAGCAGGTACAATCCAATGGGGCTCGTCCCCGCCATATAAAGATTGAGAGCTATTGGCTACCATTAATTGAGCATGGGCTGTTTCCATTCGCAGTCGTGCACGTGCTAACAAAAACTCCTCGTCATTGGTTGCTTCTAGCTTAAACCCTACTAACGTCACATTTGGTTGCCAGCCCTTGATTTGTCCTAAGACTTTCGGCGCCTTTTTAAAATGAATAATAGGTGGCTCATCGGAAGGCATTTTCCCTGCTTCCTCCATCAAGTTGCCTGATTGATCATACACTTTATCAATGACCCAATCGGAGCCAGCAGCAGCCATAATCACAATATCAACATGTTCTTGTTGGACAGCATGACGAACTTTTTCTCCTAAATCGTCAATGCCCTCAAATTTAATCAATTTCATTTGATCGTGATTCACTGGAAGCTGTGCAAAATAGCCATGCATATATACTACATTAGCACCAGCAGCGAGTGCCGCCTCCGCTAAATAACAGCCCATTGTCCCTTTTGATAAATTCGTGTGCCCTCGTACACGATCCCATTTTTCAAGTGTTCCCCCACTTGTAATGAGTACGGTTTTACCTTGTAATGTCCCCATCCACTCACCTATTTTCTAAAATATATACACCTACTATTTTACCGTAATGCACGGATAGGCTTCAATAGATTCCATCAGACTGCACTTTTTTGTTCCATCAGCCATGCACTTAAAATCTCCGCAAATTTCTTCGTTACAGGTGATGCATTATGCTTCATGGCAATTCCGATTGTACGGTAGGCACCTTGCTTTAGTGGAATTGCTTTTAATGTAGGCGGCAAATTTTGAATGACCAATTGTGGTAAAATACTGATTCCTAGTTGATGAGAAATCATAGAAACAATACCTACCTCCTCTGAAAGTTCAAAGCGAATATTTGGCTTCACATGATATTGTTCCAACAACACTTTGACATCATTGGTCCCTTTATAGGAAGTCATAATAAAAGGCATATCTTCCAAATCAACAATATCTATCTCTGACTTATTAAATAGTGGGCTTTTATCTGAAACGATACATAATAAGGGATCCTGCTGTAATTCTGTATATTGATATTGCTCAGATTTTTGACCATTTAAAAATCCTGCCTCAATTTCCCCACTAAGTAACCATTGTTCAATTTCGTAATAATCTCCCTCGCGTAATTCCACCTGTATTCCAGGAAACTGATTGTCCATAATCCTAATAATTTCTGGCATCCAATTAGAAGATATACTTGAAATAACGCCAATACGGACGTTTCCTCTTGTCACTCCATGAATATGAGCTGCCTCTTGTTGCAATAATTCCTGTGCGTCTAAAACCTGACGCATTGCCCTTAGCATTGTTTGCCCCTCACTCGTTAGGGTGACACCGGCTCTACTTCGATGTATTAAGGCAAACCCAAATTCTTTTTCTAAACTTGATACGGCATGACTGACAGCAGACTGAGTTAATCCTAGTGCATCTGCTGCTTTTGTAAAGCTTGCGACTTCTGCTACCTTTGTTAAAATCTCATATTTTACTAAGCTCATCGGCATTCCCTCTACATACATGAATTTTTTTAATCCTAATCATTATAAACATTCGTTTTACTAATCTCAATACAACATATATAGTAATTTTTAGTATACAAACTGTTTTAGTACACAGATGGTAGGTGAACATATTGAGTATCCAAGGAAAAGCAAATGTATTGATGGTTATTGTCACAATGTTTTGGGGACTATCTTATACCTTTATGGTCATGGGGCTTGAAACATTGGCTGTTTATAATGTGGTGGCTTTACGTTGTATCATCGCATTTATAGTAGCTGGGCTTATTTTTTATAAACGGATGATAAAAGTAGATGGTAAGACTTTAAAATATGCAGCTATCCAAGGATTTTTATTATTCATTGTGTTCGCATTAAGCTTATTTGGATTACAATCCACTTCCGTTTCAAATGCAGGCTTTATTTTAAGCCTAACTGTTGTACTAGTGCCGATTTTCAGTAGCTTCATTGATAAAAAATTACCTTCCAGAGCCGTGAGCTTTGCGATTATTTGTACCATGATAGGTATTACAGTGTTAACGGCGCAAGGCTCTTTCTCCTTCCATAAAGGAGATTTGTTAGTCGCAATCGCTGCGCTATGTTATTCTATTTATTTACTTTTAAACAGTTCATTTACACGGAATGTGGAGTCCATTTCGTACGGCATTTACCAATTAGGCTTTGCGGGTATTTATGCCCTGATCTTAACCTTATTATTTGAAACACCAGCTTTACCGAATAATACGACATCCTGGATGGCTATTTTAGGACTTGGCATCATTTGTAGTGCGTTTTGTTTCGTTGGCCAAACTGTTGCACAACAGTATACTTCTGCTACACATACAGGTCTTATTTTTTCCTTAGAACCTATATTTGCAGCAATGTTTGCGATGATGTTCATCGGTGAAGGATTGACAATGAAACTAGTTATTGGTGGTAGCTTTATTTTAATTGGTAATTTATTTGCCCAATTAGAGCATTTCCATGTATTACGCTTTATTAAAAAGGATGCTCCAGAAAAAGTCATTCATTAAAAAACAGAGTGTTCCACAATGATCACTCTTCTCAGACTGTAGACAAACTCAAAAAATTTGAGAGTTTGCCTACAGTCTTTTTTCTTTTACAATGAAATAAAGTAAAGCCGTTGATTTTCACTACGGGCGGACGCTTTCCGCGGGCGGGGTCGAGCTGCTTCCCTCGCTTCGCTCAGTCCAGGATTCTCGACTTTCCCGCTTTTCCCGCAGGAGTCGCCCCCCTTCGTTCCCATCAACTTCTACATAAAGTACTCCATCTACATAGGGTGTTGAAAAGTAAATTTTTGTAACTGATATTTACTTCTAACATGCTTGGACAATACTCAAACCAATAAAATTATTCTCCTCCATCGAGAACGTATGTTCTTTTTCTTCTTTAATATTTTTCTTAGTAATTGTAAATAAGAGTTAATAAAAATAAAAAGCACATCACTAAAATTTGTTTTTAGTAATGTGCTTTTTTATTTAATGTGTAACATTATAAATAAAATACTATTAAATAAGTATTAATGTACAATTACATGTACTTAATCTTACAGAGTAGATCACTCTGTTTTCCCTTTATAAAAATCTTCTAAGTTGCTCAGCCTCATTCATGCGCTCTTGTCTTAAACGTTCTTCCTGCTCAGCAGCTGTTTCCGGGTGTTGTGATTGTAGCGTATCATAATCATCATCACGTTCTGCAAATAATACGATACTCCCCTGCTCTACAAGATGAGCATAGTAAGCTATTTGCCCTTCGGAAAGATTAAAGCGTTTTAAGCCTTCTGTTACAGCTGAATCACCTGTAAACCAAGATTTAAATTGGTCCACCCAGTTACCAGCCTCATGTGTGTGGACATCATCATCCCATTTCACATCCTCCAACTGCTGGGAATCTTTCGCAATAATATGGATATCCTCTTTATGGAAACCTTCCGTTCGCATAGTTTCTAAAATATGAAGCATTTCATCCCTTGTATGGGCCACCTCAATTTTTGGATTTTGTTCATTCATCATATTCATGTTCATGTTCAATTCCTCCTATTTGTATGGCTTACTAAATAATTACCCTGATGATTAGGAAACAAACTCCTTTTGTCGCATCGTTACCAAACTGTAATAATTGTTACTCTGCTTTTATACAAGTTCTCTTTTTGTCATATAGGGAAAGAAACCCTACAAAAAAAGCATCCCCACATAGTATGGGAATGCTATTAATCCGTTTATTTGTCTAAGAAGGCTTTTAACATCCATGTATGCTTTTCAAGAGATTGGTACATCGCATTCAGTAAATCCTCTGTACGATCGTCCCCTTCCTCTGCTGCCAGTGCCATAGTAGAATTTAGAGCTTTCATGAGCTTTTGGAAATCCGAAATTGTCGTTGCTACCATTTCCTCCGTCGTCTCATTTCCTGTTGCTTCCTCTACATAGGAAAGCTCTAGATGCTCTTTTAATGTCGCCACAGGCTTGCCATCCTTTGAAAGAATACGTTCTGCAATTTCATCTAAATTTAACGTTGTTTCATTATACAATTCTTCAAATTTTGCATGTAGTGTAAAGAATGCATGCCCTGTGACATACCAATGATAATTGTGCAGCTTTGTATAAAGCACAGACCATGTTGCTACTAGCTTATTTAATTGTTTGTTTAAGTTTTGTGTCATAATAAGTTCTCCTCCAATGTATCAATTGTTCTAGCCTTTAATATGTGTTGCAAATAATGTTGGCTATACACACATTGTTCCCGACTAACAGTATTTCAAACATACCCCATACAATTGAATGAAAAAACCAAACACTTTTCTTTAAGAATATTTCTACTATTCTATTAAATTATTTCACTTTCCGAAATAGTTTCGTTATAATGAAATCACTTACATGTAAAGGGGTGTTTATAAATGGAAGTTTTACCATTAAGAAAAGATGTTGCAGTAGAAGAAACATGGGATTTAACTGATTTATTAAAAAATGATGCAGATTTTGAACCTACTTTAGCACAGCTTGTTGAAGAAGCAATTAGCTTCGAACAAACGTATAAAGGTACCATTACAGATGCGCAAAAAGTGATTGATGTATTAACAGCTTTCGAAAACTTGCAAAAAAGTATCGTTCCAATTGGTACGTATGCGAGCTTAAACCTACAAGCAGATCGCACGGATGATGTAGCCCAAATGCGTGCTGCAAAATTTAGTACAGCTATCGGTAAAATAAGTAGCGCCCTATCATTCGTAAGAAGTGAATTACTTGCTTTGGATGAAGCAGTATTACAAGAAGCGGCAACATTAAGCCCTCTTTACAAACATTATTTAGAGGAATTATTAAAACGAAAACCTCACCAGTTACATCCAGAAGTTGAAAAAGCGCTTGCTGCCTTTAGTTCTACTTTTGATGCACCTTACGAAACGTATAATACGACAAAATTAGTGGATATGAATTTTGGCGAATTTGAAGCAAATGGTGAAAAGCATCCATTAAGCTTTGTCCTTTATGAAAATGATTGGGAGTTTGAAGCCAATACAGAAGTTCGCCGTGCTGCCTTTAAAGCTTTTTCCAGCAAGTTGAGCGATTATCAACATACAACTGCACAAGTTTACAACACTCATATTCAACAAGAAAAAACCATGGCTGATCTTCGAGGATTTGATTCCATCTTTGATTATTTACTATTCGATCAAGATGTCGATCGCTCCCTTTATAATCGCCAAATCGATTTGATTTCTAAAGAACTTGCCCCCCATATGCGTCGATATGCAAAATTAATTCAAAAAGCGAATGGTATTGAGCACATGACATTTGCAGATTTAAAAATTGCTTTAGATGCTGCCTATGATCCAAAATTATCGATGGACGAGGCGAAGGAATATGTCGATAAAGCATTGGCGATTATGGGTGAAGACTACAATCACCTAATGGACAGAGCCTTCAAGGAACGATGGATTGACTATGCACCTAATAAAGGTAAATCGACAGGGGCATTCTGTTCAAGTCCTTACGGTAGTCACCCTTATATTTTAATGTCATGGAATGAACGTATGAATGAAGTCTTCACCCTCATTCATGAGCTTGGTCATGCAGGTCATTTTGCGAATACGCATGCTCATCAATCCTATTTTAATAGTCGTCCTTCCCTATACTTTATTGAAGCACCATCTACGATGAATGAAATGCTGTTAGCAAATTATTTATTAACGCATAATGAAGATGTGCGCTTTAAACGATGGGTCATTTCAAATATTGTCTCTAAAACGTATTATCATAACTTCGTCACGCACTTACTTGAAGCCGCATACCAACGTAAAGTATATGAATTGGTGGACGCTGGTGAATCTGTCAACGCGAATATTTTAAACCAGTTAAAACGTTCTGTACTAGAAGATTTTTGGGGCGATGCAGTGGATATTACGGAAGGTGCTGAACTGACGTGGATGCGTCAGCCTCATTACTATATGGGCCTTTACCCATACACTTATAGTGCGGGCTTAACGATTTCAACACAAGTATCTCAGCGCATTTTAAAAGAAGGTGATGCAGCCGTTGAAGAATGGTTAGCAGTCCTGCAGGCTGGTGGAACAAAATCCCCAGTGGAATTGGCACAAATGGCAGGTGTAGATATTACAACGGATCAACCACTTCGAGATACGATTGCCTACATCGGTCATTTAGTAGACGAGCTAGAACGTCTCACACTCGAGATTGAAGCTGTCCAACAATCATAAATGTTCTAGAAAACGGTTCTGTTCTTGCAACGTACAGATCGTTTTCTTTTTTTAGTTCTAAGTGAAAACGTGCATACATATACTTGAATTAGGGCGTCCCTCCACACTTTTTAGATATTTCAAAATAGACAATCATTTTTCTTCATACAAAAGTACCGTTATTATTAAGAGTACGCAAATTATTTAGCAATATACGATTAACAATTGTCAAAGGAAGTGTTCTAATTATGGTAAAACGTAATGATCCATGCCCATGCGGTAGCGGCAAAAAATATAAAAAATGTTGTGAAGGTAAACAGCAAGTAACAGTGGAAACAGTACAAATCGAAGAATTAGAGCGTGTGCTACAAACATTTTATTTAGAATACCCTGAGCGTAAAGATGTTCGTGCTTATATCGAGCATGTGGGCACATGGCAACCTAAATTAGAGAGCGTGCTACAGCGTGAGCTGATTGAAGCCATCGCTTTAGACGACTTTTTCTTCCATCAAGAGCCATCGATTTGGAAAAGTTATTTAAAGAAAACGAAGAAAAAAGCAGTAAGACCTTCTACAGTAAAAGTACTTGATGACTGGTCTCACCCTGCATTATTTATTGGTACGGTATCTGTTGTTGAGGAAAATTATTTTAAAGCAAGTCATTTACTTACAAATGAAGAGCTTTATATTCGTCGTGAAAATGATAAACCAATTCCGGAAGGTATGCATGTCTTTGCCTTTATTTTACCGGATGGAACGAAGAAATTGTCACATTATTTAGCTGTGTCTACATTGATTTTCTTCCCTGAGGATCATCTAAAAGTATTTGAAGAGTTTAAGAAAAACTTTGAAGCATCTGAGAAAAAAGTTGGAGCATTCTTAAAAGAAGAACATCTTGCATTCTGGGAGCTACTGGTCTCCAACGGCTACAAAGGGGAAGAATTCACTAATTTTGAAAGCACAGTCCTATCACAAGTAAAAGAATTCTTGGAGCAAAATGATCGTGAAACAGCTCCAATGCTTGAGCTATTAGAGGACTATTTAATAGAAGGACAACCTACTGCACGCAAAGAAGCGGCCATTGTTGCTGGTGCAATCCGTTACGGGCAGGAAAAAGAGCTCTTTGAATCTCTTTCTATGACGGTAAAAGAAATTGCCGCAACTTTTGATATTTCTGCTTCTTCACTTACAAAGTATTACCAAGATTTAAATAGCTATGTCGAAACAAAATAATCCTATAAAAGAAGCTACATTTATCAGCAATTGCTAATAAATGTAGCTTTTTTCCAAACGATTCCTTATTTACTGTAAACTTTTAAAAGCTCTTCGCCTAAAAACTGTAGCTTTTCTCCAATTGAACAGGCTTCAATACAGAAGCGATGAGCTCCTGGTTTACCACGTTCTTTACGTAATTGCTGAATGACTAAGCAATCTGCGCAATACGTATCATGCAGTTCGTCTATATCCTTCATAACCGTCACTTTATCCATGTGAACTCTCGCTCCTTTCACGTCCAAAATTCACTTCCTACTATTATGAAGCGTTCATTTTGAACAAGCAACTATTTTGTTTATCCACTTCAGCAATTTTTTCAAGTCCATCACTACTAGCACATAGATGTTTTACAGCGTATCCTTGTTGTACAATTATATGGAAGTCAAATAGTAAAGTAGGGATGTTATGTTAGAGGTTTATATAGATGCTGCTAGTGCAGGTAACCCTGGCCCAAGCGGTATCGGTATATTTATTAAAGGTGAAGGCCAACATATACAAATTAGTGAGTATATCGGGGAAACAAATAATCATATTGCTGAATTTACTGCTTTAGTCCGTGGACTTGAGGAAGCACAAAAGCTTAGCTCTACGCTTGTTTCCGTTCGCTCTGATTCTAAAATCGTTGTCGCCTCTATGGAAAAAGAATATGTGAAAAACGAGGAATTTAAACCTTTTCTGGAAAAAGCATTATCGCTCTCCAACACCTTCGATTTATTTTTTATTAAATGGGTGCCTGATTCTCAAAACAAAGCTGCTGATGCCTTGGCACGAAAAGCTATCCAAAACAATAATCATTAAACAATGCATGCCAAGGGACTGTTATGGACAGTCCCTTTTCTCCCCTTCTATTCAGATACTTAATATCCCCCAATCCATTCTTTTTATGAAGTCAATTTTCTTACAAAGATCATACAAAATTAGCTCTAATACGCATAAAATTTTCTGATTAATCCAAAACGATATTGACATACATTAGACGCGGTGATATCCTTTAACACATTAGTAGTTTAGCAAACGAAAGTGATAGTTTTATATAGGGGGAAATAAGGATGAAACGTATAATAACTTTAGTGATGATGCTAACAGCTGTCATTGTTTTAGCAGCATGTGGCACATCAAAAGAAAAATCAACAGAGAAAGACCCATCTTCAGCTGATCAGGAAAAAATCATTATTGGCATTGACGATAAATTTGCACCGATGGGCTTTCGCGATGATAAAAATGAAATCGTGGGATTTGATATTGATTTAGCACGCGCGGCAGCTGAGCATATGGGCGTAGAAGCTGAATTCCAACCAATCGACTGGAAAACGAAAGAGGCTGAATTACTCAGTGGACGTATTGATTTAATTTGGAACGGTTATACCATTACAGATGAGCGCAAGGAAAAAGTATTATTTACAAAGCCTTATCTCGAAAACTCTCAAGTGGTTATGACTAAAGCAGATTCTAAGATTGTGAAATTAACTGATTTAGCAGGCACAGAAGTAGGCATTCAATCTCTTTCTTCTGCTGCAGACGCATTAAATGGTAACCCAATCCACAAAGAGATAAAAACAATTACAGAATTCTCGGATAACGTTTTAGCTTTATCAGACTTAAAGACAGGACGTGTTGATGCCGTAGTAATTGATGCTGTAGTAGCAGAATATTACATGACACAAGAGCCTGATACATTTAAATTATTAGAGGAATCACTTGCTCCAGAACAGTACGGTATTGGTGTAAAACCAGGGAATGAAGCATTATTGGAAAAATTGCAAGCTGCATTAGACAAAATGAATGAAGACGGTACAGCAGCTGATATTTCTACAAAATGGTTCGGTGAGGATAAAGTATTAAAATAAAGACTGGATATTTTTTGTAAGAGTTTCCTCTGCGAAACTCTTACTCTCTTTGGAGGGACATCACTATGACAGATTACTGGCAAACTATGATATGGCCGATGCTAGAGGGCGCGAAAATGACCGTTATCCTGTTTTTCATCGCCATTCTTATATCGATTCCATTTGGCTTTTTATTGACACTTGCAGTGAAAAGTCGCATTAAACCACTTTCTTGGCTTGCACATACGTATATTTATATCATGCGTGGTACACCACTATTGCTACAATTATTATTAATTTGCTTTGGTCTACCTATGCTGCCAGTAATCGGTGAATATTTAGTATTGGATCGTTTTGTAGCCGCGTGCCTTGGCTTTATTTTAAATTATGCTGCCTACTTTGCTGAAATTTTTCGTGGTGGACTACTCGCCATCGATAAAGGACAATATGAGGCAGCACAAGTACTCGGTTTATCAAAATGGCAAACCACAACACGTGTCATTTTGCCACAAATGTTCCGCGTAGCCTTACCAGCTTTATCGAATGAATCTGTTACGCTAATTAAGGACACAGCCCTACTCTATGCTGTAGCAGTTCCAGAATTACTACATTTTGCGCAAACAGCCGTCAATCGTGACTTTACGATTGTACCTTTCTTTATTGCTGGTGCTATTTATTTAATCATGACGCTGATCTTGACCGTATTCTTTAAATGGCTAGAAAAACGTTTTAAATTTGAATAGAGGTGATCTATATGGCATTGATGGCAGTAACCAACTTAAAAAAATCTTTTAATCAAGTCGAGGTTCTTAAACAAATTTCATTTTCTGTAGATAAGAACGATGTCATTGCGGTAATCGGTCCCTCTGGGTCTGGTAAAAGTACCATGCTCCGAAGCTTAATTCATTTAGAGGAAATTGATGGTGGTAGCATTTTAGTAGATGGTGATTATCTTGTGCAGGACGGCGTGTATGCCAAGCCACAGGAAATCAAAAACCTGACAGCTAAAATGGGGATGGTCTTTCAACATTTTAACCTATTCCCCCACTTAACAGTGCAGCAAAACCTTGAAATGGCCCCTCGCTTATTAAAACAAGAATCAGCTGAAGCCATTTCGAGCCGTTGTCTAGATTTATTGAAAAAAATTGGACTTTCCGAGAAGGCAAATGCCTATCCAGCTAATTTATCCGGTGGTCAAAAGCAACGAGTGGCAATTGCCCGTGCTTTAATGATGAACCCTCAAATTTTATTATTTGACGAGCCAACATCTGCCTTAGATCCTGAGCTGACAGGAGAAGTATTAAAGGTCATGAAAAGCTTAGCTGAAGACCAAATGACTATGATTGTCGTTACACATGAAATGGGCTTTGCGCGTGAAGTAGCCAATAAGGTTGTCTTTATGGATGATGGACAAATTATCGAATCTGACCACCCCGATAACTTCTTTACAAACCCACAAAACGACCGAACTAAGGCATTTTTACAAAAGAACCTAAAATAAAAAGTAGGGCGGACATAGCTGCTCTCCTTTCATTTCTTTATCAAGCTAAAGTTTCTCTCTTTAGGAACAACATGCTATTGAATAAATAATCTATCTTTTAGTTTTATTTAATGGGAAATATTATTGCATAAAAGAGAGTCATTTAAGACTCTCTCAATAGTTGTGAACATTTAGTTTTGAAAAATCAATATTCTTTCATTAAAGCATTTGTTCTTCATAAAGTTCTTCATTAAAAATGTATTGATTTTTAATTTCACTATCTTTGTCCTTTAAGTTATTTATTTGCTAGTATTTCAAGTAATTCTTTTGATTCTTCTTTTGATAATTTAGTATATTTCATATCATTTTCTACCAGAGTTACTTGTTCTTTTGAATTGACATAGATTAAATAATAAGAAGACTTCAACTCCTTATCAGGGTCTATAAAATCAAAAGACATTCTAAACTTTAATAGTCCAAATGACTCTTCACTTTTTTCTTTCCATTTAACTTTAGTAAGAATTTTATTTATTATTGAGACTTGATCTTTATCTAGGATTTCTAAACTTTCTTTAAAATCTCCATTTTCATCAGCCATCTCTAAAATAATTTTCTTTGTATCATTAGAACATCCCACACATAGAAAAATCAATGCAAATGAAATAATAATTATTTTTCTTAACACATAAATACCACCCTTTACTTAATTTCGTATTTTAAAGCTCATTAACTTCTAAATTAAACCCTTTAAATGAAACGAATCTTAAAGACCTTGTGTTTGTTTATCTTACAGAATAATCTTGGTTCTAGCCACATTACATCTCGTTCCACGGTGGTTACTATTTGATTAGCTATTTCTCTAAATGCTGTTTTCAGGTTTAAATCCAAACTCTACACTTGATACAGGTCTATATTTACTATTTGATTGAACACCTACAATCATTGTAAACGGATTATCTTTATAACCTAATGTATTGATAAAGAAAATATTGATTGTGAAAATTGAGAGAGTCATTGTTAAATTGTTTATTGTGATTAAACTTCAAGCAAAGTCTCGTGCCAAGTTTAAAAAAGCTTGGATGGCAGGCGAAATCCACTTTTCTTCATGCCAAAACATTTGGGTGGCAAACGATGTGGCCGACATATCCCACGGCAACGAGACTAGTTCCCCCCTACTCAATTCTGCTGTCACAGCCATTTCAGGCAAGATGGCGATGCCCATCCCTATTTTCGCACATTGTTTAATCGCCTCCGCACTGTTAAATTCCAATTCCGTAATTCCCCCCATGCCCTTTTGAGAAAGACTTCGCTCAAAAAATGTGCGATAGGAACACCCTTTCTCCGTCAGTAAAAAGGTCTCCCCATTAAAATCTTCAATGTCCAATTCAGTACGTGAAGCTAATGGATGATCAGGCGCTACCAAAATATAAAAGGACTCATCCTGCATTTTTTCTCCGCAAAACCCAATCTCGTGCTTGTCCTCATCTAGCATAAAAATAATGTCCGCGTCCCCTTCTCGCAAACTTTGTTTCAAGTTCGCATGTGACAGCGGCTTAAAAATAAGCCGAATTCCTGGATATCGTAAGCGAAACAGACGCAGTATAGCAGGCAGGCGGTACGTACACAACGTTTCATCTGCACTAATGACCAACGTCCCCGTCATTTCGCCAGATTGCTTAACCGCATGCTCCGCTTCTTCAAGTTCACTCAATATACGGACTACATAATCTAGAAAACGTCTACCCGCATCAGTCAAGATTACTTTTTTTCCTAATCTGTCCACCAGCTTTACACCTAGTTCCTCTTCCAATGCCTTCATTTGCATCGTAACCGTTGATGGAACATAGTTTTGCACCTCTGCAGCGCGGCTAAAGTTGAGTGTTGAAGCGAGTGTATAAAAGGTCTTTAATTGACGCAATTCCATTGTATAGTTCACCCCATGATTCAAAAAAAATGAATGTTTTATTCAAAAACGTTTCTTTGACTTCACAATAGCATTCTCGTAGAGTAATGACAAGAAAGACCATCTATCCCATCTTTAATGACAAAAAGGAGTTTTTCACATGAAAGATTATAAACTTTATGAACTGGGAGACATTCAGCTACAATCAGGTGACATACTGCCAAATGCTGTTCTTGCCTATCAAACATACGGGACACTAAATGCGGAAAAGAATAATGCCATTGTTTATCCTACATGGTTTGCAGGCTTGCATACTGATAATGAATGGTTAATCGGAACTGGTAAGGCACTGGACCCAGAAAAGTATTTTATCATCATACCGAATATGCTTGGCAATGGATTATCCTCTTCTCCAAGCAATACACCAGCGCCCTATCATCAAGCAAATTTCCCACTCATTTCAATTTATGATAATGTGCGACTACAGCATCAATTGGTTACTCAAAAGTTTGGTATTAGTAAAATAGCACTCGTAGTTGGTTGGTCGTTAGGGGCTGTACAAACCTTTCAATGGGGAGCAAGTTACCCTGAGATGGTCGAACGAATCGCTCCATTCGGAGGGACTGCCATGACCAGACCCCATGCCAAGGTTGTATTTGAAGGAATGATTGCTGCCCTTCAAGCTGATTCTAACTGGAAAAATGGTTTTTACACCGAGCAACCTAAAGAGGGATTGGCTGCCATGGGACGCGTCTATGCAGCTTGGGGATTCTCACAGGCTTATTATTTAGAACAGCTCTATCAGCAAGAAGGCTATGAAACGCTGGAGGAATACCTCGTGGATTACTGGGATCAAGTGTTTTTAAGCTTTGACGCCAATGATTTAATCTCCATGCTACGTACCGGCATTACTGGAAATATTAGTGCCAATTCGACGTATGATGGTGATTTCGAGCTTGCATTAAGCAAGATTACAGCTCGTGCATTGGTCATGCCAGGAAGTACTGATCTTTTCTTTCCTCCAGAGGACAATAATTATGATGCACTACATATGCCAAATGCGCGCTTCCTCCCTATTGAATCGAAGTGGGGACATTGTGCAGGGATTGGACAGCATGAGCCAGATTCTGAATTTATTGATAAAAACCTGAAAATGCTCCTGCTTGAATAAAAACCACTTTACTCTTGACTTTCCCCTGCACGGGAAACTATATACTTCCATTATGATAGAGATTGGAGGTGATATTTTGTTTAAAATTAGTGTGTTTTCTAGGCTAAGCAAAGTATCCTTAAAAACATTGCGCTACTATGATCAAATCGGCCTATTAAAGCCAAGAAAGGTGGATCACGAAACTGGCTATCGTTACTATTCGGCAGACCAGCTCCTTGAAATCAACCAAATTTTTATTTATAAGGAATTAGGATTCACTTTGCCACAAATCATTCATTTGGTCCATGAAGATATTACATTAAAGGATATTCAAGGAATGTTTAAGCTGAAAAAAAATGAAATTCAAGGCATTATCGATATGGAACAAGCCAAGCTTGCTCGAATTGAGGAACGTATGCAGCTTTTAGAAAGTGAGGGGCAAGTGGAAACCATACAAGAAATCAGAATCAAAGCTGAAAATGCCCAGCAGTTCCTTTCTTTGAAGGCGCATGGGAAAGAAGAAGACATTCCAGACCTATTTCGTACATTTAATCGAATATTATCAAAAGAAATTCGCCAATTGGCTCAAAGTCCTCAGGTCGTTTTATGGAAAGAAATAGAGGATAAAGAAGATGAATTCGAATTTGAAGTCGGTTATTTTTTAAGCCAGGAGCTTCCATTGTTTCCAGATACATTTCAATTACGAACTCTTCCACCTGAGCCAATGATGGCCACCATGACGTTTCGCTCGGATGCTAATTTTGCTAGTACAGCCTGTGTAGATTTAGCAAAATGGATTGTAAAAAATAACTATCAGATTAAGGAAAACGAACCTGGTAGGGAATTAGGTGGCAATGCCTCATTAATGTTCCAAGGTGGAAAATTAATGAACAAAACTCAATTAGGATTGGAATAAAATCAAACCAGGTACTCCTATGAGTATCTGGTTATTTGTTTTATATCTTCTTATTAAATCTTTTCCTCGTTACATCCAATTAGTGATTCTCTCAAACCTTTGTAGGTCATTGTCTGTCTTCCTTCATATCGCCCTAAATCATCAGAAAAAGAACCATGTTAATCCCATTCTAAAAAGTTTCCGCCTTGTTATTTTGTCGGAGCTGGTAAGTCAACACCACGTAAAACGGTAGCTGGATTTTATCAATCAGCTAAAAAAGTAAGCACGCATCAAGAGATATAGTGTTTTTTGCTCATACATAGAAAGCAGGAATTTCTCATGCCGGCATCTATATTGGCTATAATCAACTGATTAATGCTAGTAATGAAGGCGTTTCTATTGCTAATATTAAGAACACCTATTGGTAAAAATATTTCGTTGGCTATGGCCGCATATAAAAGTAAAAAACAGTTGGGGTCATCCCAACTGTTTTACTATATATTCACTACTTTTTTCGGCTTCATCTTGGCAAGACGTAGGAGATAAATAATAAAGACCACTCCTAGTAAACCGGCCCCTGATAAGTAGACAGAAGCATATCCTGCCTGTACGGCCACCATTCCTAAAATATAAGAGCCTAGAGCAATCCCAAGGTCAAACATCGTGAAATAGGTTGCTGTTGCGTAGCCGCTTCGTTGGATGGCTGTTGATTGAACCGCTAATGCTTGTAAGCTCGTTGTCACTGCTCCGTAGCCAAAGCCTACAAAAATAGCTGCACTTAAAAATAACATGGGTCCTTCAACGAAGGCTAGCATGATAAGTCCGATAGCAAAAGAGATAATACCTGGAATAATAACAAATTGAGGCCCCTTTGTATCATAAAGTTTTCCTGTATATGGACGTGTAATTAACATAGCTGCTGCAAACACGGCATAAAAAAGACTGGCAACCGCCATTAAACCTTTTTGCTGTGCATAGACCGATAAAAATGATAAAACACTAGCATACGAAAAAGCTACTAAACTAGCAATTGCTGCAACGGGCAATGCCTTTCGCTCAAATAAATCATGGAAGGTGAACGTTAATTTCCCTTTATGTGCTGGCTGCGGTAAATCGTCAGTATGAACCGTTAATGCTAAAATGCCTCCAGCTAGTATACAAAAACTCATGACAATAAATAACACGTTAAAAGTGCTATATTGAATTAATAATAGACCAATAAATGGCCCAATGACAACCGCTAGATTTGTAGACATCGTGAAATAACCTAAACCTGCCCCTTTTCGCTTGGCTGGTACAATATCTGCAGCTAATGATCCTGCGGCTGTTGTAATGATACTAAAGAAGATCCCCTGAATAAAACGAAGACCCAGTAAAAGTCCAAATGGATGAATAAATAAATATAAGACAGTACAAGCAAAATAGCCGGCTATGGATAGCACTAGCAATTTTTTCTTCCCAAACACATCTAATAATTTCCCTGAAAACGGACGTACAATTATCGCTGATAGTAAAAAACCTGACAATAACAAGCCGGCTTCCTTATCTGTTTGGTGTAGTTCACCGATGGCATAAAGCGGCAAAGTCGTTACTAGCCCATAAAAAACAAAAAAGACAGATATATTTGTTAAAAAGAGACTAATAAATCGCTTTGTCCATATTTGTGTATTCTCCCCTTGCTGCAAGTTAATCAACCTTTCATTTTTTCCAGTAAAATCATAAACTGCTGCTGCTCCTCAGCAGTAAGTGATCCTACCATTTCTTCCTCAAAAGCTAAAATTGTTTCTGTAATGGCTGGTAAGCGGTCATTGGCTTGTGCAGTTAAGGTTACAATTTTTTCACGCTTATCTTCCCCGTCTAATCGTTCGACCCAGCCCAATGTCTCTAATCGTGTGATAGCTCTTGTAATGCTTGGTGCCTCTACATTTAAATATTTCCATATTTGCGTTAAGGTCATAGGCCCGTTTTTATGTAAGCAATATAAAATGGTCCATTGGGAGCTATATAATTGATGCTGCTTCAACACTTCATTTAAGCAGTTCGTTAAGTACCGACTTTTTTGAAATAAAGCATGGAATATCGGATTCATATGGTCTTCCTCCTAAAAAATATTTACCTAGCTAAATAAACTATACGCTTCATTTTTTCCTTTGTAAAGCAACTAATTTGGCAAAGGTCATTCTATCTTTGCAGGGAATTTTTTGCATATGTCGAATTAAGCAAGGAGATCACAAGGAAAAGGAGATGGAATCATGGGGAGAAAGGTTTTAATACTTGCAGGAGATGCAGTAGAAGCTTTAGAAATTTTTTATCCTTATTATCGTTGTCTTGAGGCAGGTTTTGATGTCACAATCGCAGCACCATCCGCAAAGAAATTACAGACAGTATTACATGATTTTCTAGAGGGCGTCGACACATATATTGAGCGTCCTGCCTATGGCTTAGAGGCACATGCTTCTTTTGCAGATATTGATCCATCACAATTTGATGGTTTAATGATTCCAGGGGGAAGGGCGCCAGAATATATCCGTTTAAATGAATATGTACCGACCATTGTGAGTCATTTTTTTGAAACCAATAAACCGATTGCCGCTGTTTGTCATGCAGCACAAATATTCGCAACCATCCCCGAAGTACTAAAAGGACGCGAACTTACAGCCTACATTGCTTGCAAACCAGAAGTTCAAGTAGCTGGGGCCACCTATATAGATGCCAATCTTCACACAGATGGCAACTTAGTAAGCGGTCATGCTTGGCCAGATTTACCAGGGCTAATGCGTGAATTTATTAAAAAACTAGAGGGATGAGCATTAAGGATGCCTAAGCATAGGCATCCTCTTTTTTATGACTGGCTTTCCTGTAATTCAATTTTCTCTACTTCTTGCGTCGATGTAAGGTAGCTAATTCGTACATGAACTCCAAATTCTTTGTCAGGTTGCTTCAGCCAAAGCTTAAATTTTTCAATGGTTGACGCTCCATGTACTTCCTTTCCCTCATGTAAATAGTCCACAATCTTTGCATGGGGATACTTCCCCTTCACTTCTTCTACCGCTAGCTTTCCCCACTTCGCATAGGCAGGTGTTTCTTGCTGTGCCAAAACTATCTCTGGAATATGTAATGGCACGGCAAACAGAAGTCCAAGCATTACATACACATTTTTCACAGAAAACCCTCCTAATTAACGGTATAAAATGATGAACGAAGTAAAAAATAAGAGCTCCAAAAGTAATTACTAATGGAGCAGCGTTGTTTATTGTTTGGGCTGTTGAGGATTATTATGAATGACTTGGTTAAACTCAGCTGAGTATTCTTCTCGATCATTCTTTTTATGTGTATCCTCTTTCTTTTTCTTTTTAAAGCTTGTTTTCCTTTTCTTCGCCATTGCTTACACCTCCAAAAAATAATTAGTTCTTTTTATTGGATTGTTGATTTTTATCATGATTGGTTTTATTGTTTTTATTTTTGGCCTTCGCATCAAACTCTGCCGCGAACTCCTCATTCAAGTTGTCATTCGGGTTGTTATTATTACTATTACTTCTATCGAGGTCTTTGCTTTTGTAGGTGCCAAAAGGATTATGCGTTCTGGCATTCATGGTTTTTTTGCTGTTTTTATTATTTCGATTGCCCACAGATATCACCTCCTACATATAATTTGCTCAGGTACTCGCGTTTATATGAGGTATTTTTTTCGGGCATTTTTGTAAAAAAAAAAAATGAACATCCCTAACCCAAGTTAGTCATGTTCATTCTAATCTGTCTCTAGACAATGGTATATTCCGTTATATTTAACAATGCTCCCACAGCTCCAGAAAAGCCATGATCATTAATAAAGACAGGTGTATGCTTTTTCGTGCGTGTATAATTGGCAATTACGCGGGCAAGATGTTCATTATTGCTGAGAGTCGATCCAATATAAACGATATGCTGTGTATTTTTTTCCTCAGCATATTGAATACTTAATGTTGTAATCACTTCACCAACAAGTCCCTGTACAGTTGCAATAATATCCTCAGCAGGATGCTTCATGGATTGTGTAATGCCCACTTTACCAAAATTACTCGCAGTTAAATGCCCATCAATGGGTGTATCCATTCCTTGATAAATGTCTTTGACTAATAAATCTATACCTTCTCGATGACCATTAGCAGCCATTTCACGAATTTCATTATAATCTGTAATGCCTGTTGTAAGCGCTGACAATCCTATTAATGTTCCGCCACCAACGCCTGTCCCACCAACACGTATATGTGTATTATCTTCCATATAATGTATAGAAGTACCCGTTCCGATATTAGTAATCATACTACGTTCAAACAAGTAGCCTTCCTTATTTAACAAAAAACGAACACCTTTTAATGTAGCTTCAAATTCTACTATATAATGAATCGATTTCATTGTTTTAATGACATCAAGTAATTGTTCTGTACGTCCCCCCGTAACACCAATATCCTCAATATCTGGATGATCAATAATCCAATTTTTCACAGATAGCAAATCATTTGACGGGAAGGTTGTTAGAATAAGTTCATTGTCTTCATCTAAATAAGCAACCTTTGTCAATGTGCCACCTGCATCAATACCTATAGCCTTTGGCATACAATTCTCCTTTGTGTTTATTACGTAACCTCATCTATTACGAATGATCATTACGCTAGTAGTCAGGCAACTAAATAAGTTCCATGCCTTCATTGGTGTCAAGGATTTTGCAAGGAGTTTTGGTGTGCCAAAATCCTGACTAACTAGTCATTGTCCGAAACGATAACGCCTCGTCCAGTCCCCCAAATCTTGTAATGACATTTTCGCCCTTTCTAAACTTTAACGCTGTTGAAATAATTGTGCAATAACTTCATAAACATTCATAAAAAAATCACGAAAAATATCAATTTTTTTCTCATCTACAAGTGAATCTTGACGAATTATAATACTTTAACATCATTCTACTAAAAAAACAAAAAAAGTGAAAATGCACTGCTTGCAAACAGGCATTTCCACTTTCTTTTACGATGCAATTAATTAACGTGCTGAATAACCACCATCAATAACTAACTCAGCACCTGTAATATAAGAAGCTTCATCGGATGCTAAAAATAAGATTGCATTCGCTACTTCTTCTGGTTGACCAAGACGACCCATTGGCGTAGTTTTTACTAACATATCCATAGCTTCTTTTGCTTCCGATAATTTTGCTGTCATCGGTGTTTCAATAACACCTGGGAATACGGTATTGACACGAACATTGAAAGCACCAAGCTCGGAAGCCGCTGCACGAGCGATCGCACGTAAAGAGCCTTTAGATGCTGTATATGCATTGAATCCTGCACCAATAATGGCTGTGTAAGATGATGTATTAACGATTGAGCCCTTCCCTGCTTCCTTCATATATTTAGACGCATGCTTAATGCCAAGGAATGGACCAAAAGCATTGATATTGTGCATGATGGACCAGTCCGCTTGTGTAATTTGATCTGGACCTTTTTCTGAAGAAATACCAGCATTGTTAATTAAAATATCGATACGACCATATTTTTCGACAATCGCTTTTGTCACTTCTGCCCAGTTTTCGTCAGAAGAAACATCTAATTTCATGCCCTCTACATTTTCGAGCTCTGAGATTTTCGCTAGGTTCTCCTCGTTAATATCTGCTACAATGACTGTCGCACCTTCTTGTGCAAACAACTTTGCCATCGCTGCCCCCATTCCAGATGCTCCACCTGTAATCATTGTAATTTTATTATTTAAACGTCCCATTACTTTATACTTCCTCTCACTTGAAATTTGTCTGTCGTACTAGTATAAACCGTCCCTTTTAGACCACAATAAAAGTATAGGTTTAAATAGTTTACTATTAAACTATATCATTTTTAGTAACCGTTTTCAAAGAATATCTCCATATTCATGAACAATCTGTTTTATCTTTCCCCATTTTTACGATACGATATACTATAGATGTGGAACCATTTGAACGGAGGAATACAAGTGAAAGATCAAAAAAGACTTTATAAAGAAGCGATGCAGGTTTTAAAAGATACAAGTCGCACTTTTTATATACCCATCACTTTCTTAAAAAATGATTTAAAGGTATCGGTAGCAGCTGCCTATTTAGCGATGCGTGCCATCGATGAAATAGAGGATCATGAACAGCTTTCCAATGATGTAAAGTTTGATTTATTATCGGCAACTAGTGACCTTTTAAAGGACACATTTAATAATGAGGCATATCAAGAATTGGTAGCGCCTTATGCGGCACAGTTACCTGAGGTAACCCTTCGCTTAGCAGATTGGCTAGCATTCTGCCCTGAGGAATCTCGAAAAATTGTCCAAGCTTCTACAAGTGAAATGGCCTTTGGTATGGCGAAGTGGGCTAAAGCAAATTGGCAGGTGCATACACGCGAGGATTTAGATGATTATACATACTACGTAGCAGGGCTTGTTGGGACAATGCTGTCTGAGCTTTGGGCGTGGGGTGCAGACATTCAAACAGATCGCGATTTAGCAATTGGCTATGGTCGAGGTCTCCAGGCTGTCAATATTTTACGCAATCAGCATGAGGATATGGATGAGCGTGGCGTAAGTTTCGTTCCTGACGGCTGGACACGCGAGGATTTATTTACTTATGCAGAGGAAAATCTCGCGAAAGCTGATCTTTATATGAAAGATATTAATAAACGCACAGTATTATTATTCTGTCGATTACCACTTGCATTAGCGCATAAAACATTAAAAGCCATGCAAGACGGTCGTGAAAAAATAACACGTACAGAGGTTGAGCAAACCGTTGAAGAGGTACAGGCAGACTGATGGGCGGCTCTCATTTCTAGAATGACCCATTAATATGTAATACCAATAAAACCCCTGCATGAGAATTTTCTCGTTCAGGGGTTCCTTTTTGAGCAGCACTTTATAAAGGTTTGCGTTACGCAAAGGTCAATCGCTAGTTTCAGATATTTTTTAAAGCTCCATAAAAATTACGGACAATCTCCCATTGGTACGCATACTTTCTGCTTGCACAAAGCTTCAACTCAAACAAAGCTTACAAAAATTACTCCCCTTAAATAAACTGCTACCTACCGGGGGGTCTTACACTTTAGTGGGTTTCTTTCCTTAATTTGTAGCAAGAAGCTGCACAATGATTTCATAGCTAAAAAAGACTGACAGCATTGTTAACAATGTAAACACTATTTTTTCCACTTTACTACCTGTTTTTGTAGTAAGCGGTAGACGCACCGAAATGGAGACTGGGAAAAATAGCTTTACACCCTTTTTGGTCCCCATATCTAATAAAACATGGCTTGCCATCCCTAATAAAATACCTATTGTAACGGACTTATACGGTATAAATGTATGTAGTAGCATCCCAATCAAAAATAAAAACAGCAAACTATGTGTAAAGGAACGATGCCCAAACAGCGAATTAACTATTTTTGAAATGATAGGAAGCTTCCTTCCGATTTTGCTACCACCATGGCAAATATCTGGAAGTAATGCACCGATAACGCCTGCCCCTACCAAAACAAGCGGATTATCATTTGAAATTTGTGCAAAGGCTAGACTTGCTGTAATGCCCCCAACCATATGGGTATTCCCTTGCATAAAGTACTTCCACCCTTCTTACGCATTTTGCGAACCATCTTAATGTAACATAAATACGCCCAAAAGGGAACATACATTCCGAACGTACGATCTGAAATATTTTCATCCAATAATTGTATAGCCATAAAGTATATGGTTAAAAATAGGGATGGAGGTTATTTATGAAAGCTTATAGAGGACTACTTTTTATTATATTGGTAATGGGCAGTAGTGCGTGCCTTTGGTATTTTGCTATCCCCCTTGCCCCCATTCATCCACTGAACAAGCTTGCTCATATTATTGGAGGCTTAGCGATTACAGGACTCTTCCTTGTGTTTCTTTTCTCAACAAGAATGAAACTACTAGAGCGTTGGTTTAATGGGCTAGGGCGCTTAAATTTTTATCATAAAGTATTGGCCATGTTTTCACTTGGTTCTATCATAATCCATGGGCAATTGCAAAAGATGGTTCCTGATCAAGAACTCCCGCAAACATCTTTTCGTGAATGGGCGAAAGAGCTTGGAGAGCTCGCGCAATATGGATTTATCATCCTAATCGCCCTTGCATTCCTAGCAAAATTTTTAAAATATGAGCATTGGCGCTGGTTACACCGCTTTTTGCTTCTTCCTTATACATTGGGTATTTACCATACTTATTTTTCGAGCGAATATGATTTATTACAGCCCTCAGCATTGGGCATTTTCACTGCTCTTACAACAACTATTGGTTTTATGTCTGCCCTGTATATGATGACAATGTATCAAGATATGTTTTTCCGGTATAACGGTTCTATTTCCAACATTCAAAAACTAAATATCCATGTCATCGAATTAGAACTGACCCTTACGAAAAAGCTTCATTACCGACCTGGACAATTTATCTTTCTAAAAATCTTTCAGGAAGGCATTGAAAAAGCACCCCATCCTTTCACTATTTCTGGTGGGGATGGAGAAAAAATTAGGGTGACGATCAAAGCAGTCGGCGATTTTACAAAGCAGGTCTACAAACAAATACAATTGAACACCCCTGTTGCCATAGATGGTCCTTTTGGCCATTTTGACTTTGCCAAAGGAGCCAATCAACAACTTTGGGTTGCTGGTGGCATTGGCATTACGCCGTTCATAGCCTATTTACAAACAAAACCTACTAAGAAAATTGATTTATATTATTCCTTTCATGGTGTGGATAATATGGTATATAAAGATTTTTTACTGAACTATGCGCAATCCAATGATAAATTTACGGTCACCTTTATTGATACAACAGAGGAGGACAGGCTTTCCTTTGACCGGATGACCATACCAGCTCATACAAGTATTTATCTATGTGGACCCGAAAAAATGATAAAGCACTTCAAATCGTCCGCGCCTACTAGCCATATAGAATGGGAAGCATTTAAACTAAGATAGCAAGTGTTACCCTTCGGACTATAGACAACCTCAAAAACATTTGAGTGGAACTATAGTCTTTTTTCTTTTAACCATTTAATGAAGAAAGGACGCTGTTTTCCACTAAAGGAGATTGAGGAGCTGCTTTGCTTCGCACAGAAAACACCCACTCCGTTCAATCAACTTCTCCATAAAGCACTCCTCTACATTTTTTCTAAAAGATAAATTCTATCTAAAGCATGAAAAAATTCAGTTGTTTCTCCTTGCAAATTTCGAGTTTGGTGCGTCATGACATTCAGGCAATCATCCTCTCATCAGAAATCCTTCATTCAAGACTCTCTAATTCGAGCAATTTACTTGGAATTTGAGTTCATTTATCGTATAGTAAACACGCAACTTATAATGAAGGAGTCAAAATGATGACAGTGACAAAAAGCAATATAAATAAAGTTATGCATGACCGTAAATCTGTTCGTAAATACGACGAAAATTATAAAATCCCTCAAGAACAACTAGAAGAATTACTAACAGAAGCCACTTCTGCGCCATCTTCAAGTAACTTACAGCCATGGCGCTTTATCGTCATTCAAGATGAAGTAATAAAAAAAGAGTTACGTGCCATTGCTAACAATCAAGAACAAGTGGAAACTTCCTCAGCTGTTATTGCTGTGCTAGGCGATACAAAAATGTACGAAAATGCGGAGTCAATCTTTACAAAAAATTACGATCTTGGTTATATTAATGAAGCAACTAAGGATTTAATGATAACTAATTCTATGAACTTGTATTCTCAGCTTCCTCAGGAGATTTTAAAAAATATCGTTACATTTGATGCTGGTCTAATTTCCATGCAAATCATGCTTTTAGCAAAAGACATGGGCTATGATACAGTACCAATGGGTGGTTTTAACAAAGAAGCCTTCGCCAAACATTTTGAATTAGCTGACCATATCGTACCCGTTATTTTAATTGCGATTGGTAAAGCAGCAGCCCCTGCCTATAATTCTTCACGTATTGAGCTCGAGCATATCGCCAAATTCATGTAATACATGTAAAATGGTCACCTTTCTATATAGGAAGGTGACTTTTTTGTGAATAGGCTGGCATGTCAGGTACCACTACAAACATAGGATAGTAATATTTGCGAATAGTAAACGATGAAAAATTAAAAAAATGATTCTCCAACACTAGCACAATAATTTTCCCAGGGATATTTTTTGCATTTCTTTCCTTCATTACTCAAAAAATCATCATAAAAGAAATAATGGACATTTTCTTTCTAGTACATTTGTGTGATTGCTACTAAAAATTACATATAAATGCTTGTAGATTAAACATAATAGGATTGGTATCATTAGGAGGTATTTTCTTAAGAAGGGAGGTTTTTCTGATGGACTATAATTATTATAACTCTGATTTAGATGCAGCCATGGGAGGCTTATTTCTTATCCTAATTTTAGCATCTCTAGTTCTTGGGCTAATCGCCTACATTATTAGTGCACTAATTTATTTTATGACATCTAAAACAAATGGTTTTGGAGATGTAGCCTATATTGCTTGGATTCCTATTATTAATGTATACAGTCTTTTCCTACTGACTGCTGGTGGAGATAATCGAGAAACGATTCGTGCAACGGCTCTAAAAAATACGCTTATTTATGCAGGCTTGTTTATCGTTTCGTTTATACCAGTTATCGGTATACTCGCATCACTAGGTATGGTGGGCTTTACATTGTATTTCACATATCGCCTATTCTATCGCTGGTGTGGTGAAACTGGTAAGGCTGTACTTTACACAATTCTAATGGTTATTACAGGCGGGCTGTTCTTTGCTATTTACGGTTTAATGCGCATGAACAAACCATTCGTAGCCTAGTTCACCATCTTAAAACCTCTTTAAGTCTTCAGACTAAAGAGGTTTTTTGGCGTAGTTTCACATAATAATGCCGCATAGATTTAGGAATTCCTTTTAATACTAGAGTGCCATTATAAACTAAATATCGGATTCTATATTCTAAATAAAAGATGTTTGGCTGTTTCTCCATGCTAGCAAGTAGCTCTAAAAGAAATGTTCCAGTTTGAATAAAATCCACATGTCCCTGCTCCTGATGCATTTCTTTTAGCCTCTTCACGATGAAAGAGTCATAAAAATTTTCAGGCACCTCTTGAATATGCTGATGCTCCCATTGACGAAGTACTGCTGTTGATTATGCCAAACCTTCCCATTGCTGTAGAAATTTTTGACGTCCCTTTACTGATAATCTCTTTATATCATACAGATTTGGATTCCACTGACGTTCGATCACTTGCTGTCCATTTGAATGTATAAGAAATATTTCATTGTGCTGATCACGCAATACATAGAGGAAAAACCGAAGCCCACATTGTTCTTCTATATGGTCCCCACACCAAATATAGATAGGTAGGTGACTAGGGATATCACGTATCTCTCGAATGGCATCTCTTATTTTAGTAGGACCAACAAAGTCATCCATCTCATCGTTAATATTTTCCATTAACCACTTTTGGCGGAATGCTTGTCCTCTTTCTTCATCAAGCTTCCACAGCGGTCCTATAGACAAATCCTCAGGAAAGCCAATGTGACATATTTAGGCGGAGCAAGTTCCACTCGTAAGGAGCCAGCTGCAGATTCTGAGCAAACAATATGTGCAACTCGGGCAGTTGTCGTCATCCTGTTTCTTTGAAGCTGAATGTAATCATTAATGGTGTCTACCAAATAGCTAAGGTGTTCCGCCGCAGCCCAAAAAGACCATCCCTCTTTAGGATCACTTTGTTCATGCCGAAATGTTGTAAATGGCTCTGATGGCGGAAGCTCCTACCTCTCCCATTCTCCATTTTCCACAACATTTGCTAATGTAATGGAATCGAGCGTTTGAATTGTATATACAAGCACCTGATTGTGGTCGTACAAAAAATAGACAAATGGGTAGTGCATCACTGTTTCCATATCCTTGGTCTCCTTTTCAAATGATAGCTTTATACTAACCTCTTCCATTATTTATTCAAAAAGCAGCTAGTCCCTACAAAAAGTATGTTATTATTATAGTTAGAAAATTTTGAATTTCTGTCAAGTAAAGGGGATTGATAATATGTATGAAAATATTTTAAGACATCCGGGGCCGACACCGATTCCAAAGAGAGTTCAGCTAGCGATGAGTCGGGATATTTTTAGTCATCGGAGTCAAGAATTTGTAGAATTATACCGAAAAACGATTGAGGCGGTAAAGCCTGTCTTTGGCACGACACAGGAGATTTTACTCTTGCCATCGGGCGGGACAGCTGCACTAGAAGCTGCGGCAGTCAATACGGTTGCCGCTGGTGAGGAAGTTGTGGTCATTACGGTCGGGGCATTCGGTGACTATTTCGTTTCCATTTGCGAGCAATACGGCTTCCATGTACATAAGCTTGAAAAAGAGTGGGGACAAGCTTGCACACCTGAGGAGCTACGGGCATTTTTACAGCCATTACAAAATATCAAAGCGGTTTTTATCACATATAACGAAACTTCTACAGGCATTTTAAACCCTGTTGCTGAATTAGCACAAGTGATTCAAGACGAAACAGATGCACTCGTTATCGTGGATGGCGTAAGCTGCATCGGTGGCGCGCCGGCTGAAATGGATGCTTGGGGTATTGATATTCTCGTGACAGGCTCTCAAAAAGCGATGATGCTACCGCCTGGACTCTCTCTTGTCAGTGTGAGCGAAAGAGCTTGGCAAGTCATTGAAGATAATCAAACGCCAGCCTATTATTTAAATCTATTAAGTTATCGTAGTTGGGCTGAAAAGGGGATGACGCCAAATACTCCTGCTATCACGCTTATTGATGGCCTGCATGAGGTTTGTCAGTTAATTGAACAGGAAGGTGGCTTCCAGCAAACAATTGCCCGTCATGAACTCATGAAAAACATGGTACGTAGCGCTATGAAAGCATTACACATCGAGCTCTTAACTGAAGATCAATATGCCTCCCCTACCATTACAGCTATTATGGCACCAAAGGGAATTGAGCTTGGTGAATTCTTAACACACCTTAAGCAGCAATATCACCTAGATTTTGCAGGTGGCCTTGGTCACCTACAAGGTAAAATTTTCAGATTTGGCCATATGGGCTACTGCTTCCCAAGTGATATCCTACAAGCTGTATCCTTATTGGAGGCCGCGCTTCAAGACTTCGCTTATGACTTCCAGCCAGGCGCAGGTGTCCTTGCCGCTCAAGAGGTATATTTAGCAGCTCAACGTAAAGCATTGCAACGTTAATAAGAAAACAGGTGAAGCATTTTTCTTCACCTGTTTTTGTGCTTTGAATAGCTTGATTTGGGTAATACCTTCTCTTTTTTAAACAAAAAGTATGGTCATTGTTAAACTAAATCTCTGCTCTTAGCTAAATACGTGGCACGCATGCTATCAGGGACCATACTCCCTCCTGTTGCCCAAATCAGATGTGTTGCCTGTTCCATTTTGTCCGCTAAGTTATGCTTTTCCAAATAGCTTTGCCCGTTTTTCATTAATCGAATCGGTCCAAACATTCCCGCATGTGCGGATGGCTCTAAAAATAATTTTTCGCTATCCATTGCTAAACCTAATGAGGTAAACAATTCTTCATCCGTCACTGTATAGCAGCCGCTTATATACGTCTCCATTACTTTTCCTACAAACTTGGAGGCGCGGCCCACTGCCAGACCATCTGCTTCGGTTTTATTGTCTAATTCAATATCCTCTACGCTAATAGCATCATGAAGTCCAGTCATTAAGCCTAGCGTCATGCAAGGAGATGCCACGGGCTCCGCAAAGAAAATATGCACATGTTCACCAAATAGTTCTCGTAATCCATAGGCAACTCCACCTGGTCCTCCTCCTACCCCACATGGTAAATAAACAAACAATGGGTTTGTAGCACTGACTGGCACATTCATATGTTCTAATTGCCCTTTTAAACGCATTGCTGCGACTGCATAGCCAGCAAACAAATCCTTAGAGTTTTCATCATCAATGAAATGACACATCGGATCTAATTCTGCTTCTTGGCGTCCCTGTTCAACGGCAGCACTGTAATCACCCTCATATTCAACAACCGTGGCACCTTTTTCTCTGAGTAAAGCTTTTTTCCATTCCTTGGCATCACTCGACATATGTACAACGACATTAAAGCCGAGCTTCTTGCCCATAATGCCGATACTTAAGCCTAAATTTCCTGTAGAGCCAACTGCGATGGTGTATTGCTGAAAGAAGGATTGAAACTCCGCAGATGCTAAACGCCCATAATCATCTATTTTTTGGAGCTTTCCACTCGCCAGCGCCAGCCTTTCAGCATGCTTTAAGACCTCATAAATGCCTCCACGCGCCTTGATGGAACCTGAGATAGGTAAAGCATGATCGGATTTTAAAAGTAACTGACCTTCTATAAGCACACCATATTTATTCTCAATCGCACCTTTCATAGCAGGGATTTCTTGAATACCTGATTCGATTAATCCATTACTTGCCACAAGCTCAGGGAACGCCAGCTTTAAATATGCGGAAAAGCGTTGTAACGTTTCCTCTGCCTCCTCCACTTCTTCCATAGTAAAAAGCGATGTTGCCGGATTCTTCACTCTATTTGTATTTTCCCAAAGTACAGTATCTTTTGCCGCCATCAATTTCAACTGTGGAAACTGCTCTAAAAAATCATGTTTAAGTTCATTTTTCACCTGTAGAATCCTCCATTTTTTGTGCAGAAATCGCTCGTTCACAAATTTGTCGAAATTTCATTTCAAACGAAATATTGTTTTCTTGTGTCCTTTTTTTAGGGCCCTTGGTACGTCCACCTGCCCTTCGAATTTTTTGACCGACATGACGCATATCGAGCAAACGTTCGATATTTTCATTAGACATTTCTCGTCCATTTTGATCAATAGGATACCCTCCTCTTGCTAAAACCATTGCCGCAAGCCCGTAATCCTGTGTAATGACAATATCATGTTTTGAAAGCGCGTTCACTAGCGTAAAATCAACCGAATCAGGACCTTTCGGTACAATAATTGTTATTACATTATCACGTTCCACACGGTGGGATGTATCGCAAAATAAGATAGTTTCAATCTCAAACTCAGATGATACAGATAGCGCCAAATCCACTACTGGACAGGCATCAGCATCTATAAGAACCTTCACAATAAGGCATCATTCCTTTCTCATAATTAGATGAATACTAATACAATAAATTATTTTAAAATAATATTTACATGACCCCTCTTGCTCAATTTTTCACAAACTCAAAAAGTATTTTATTGAATAGTTTGAAAAATAAATATACGATACACCTATCAACTAAATGGGGGTTTTACTATGACAATCACAACTGTTAGCAATGAACAATTAGCTAAAGAATACGTAGATGGCGTATTCGAGCAACTTAAACAACAGAACTGTCATCAAGCGGAGTTTCTACAAGCAGCTGAAGAAATTTTTATTTCATTAGTACCTGTATTCGTCCAACATCCTGAATATATTAAGGCCAATATTTTATCACGTATTGTTGAGCCTGATCGCATCATTTCCTTCCGTGTCGCTTGGCAAGATGATCATAATCAAGTCCAAGTAAATCGTGGATATCGTGTACAATATAGCAATGTCATGGGGCCTTATAAAGGCGGTCTACGCTTCCACCCTTCGGTAAATGAATCCATCATTAAATTCCTTGGCTTTGAACAAATCTTTAAAAATGCTTTAACAGGCCAACCAATCGGTGGTGGTAAAGGTGGCTCAAACTTTGATCCGAAAGGTAAATCAGATTCTGAAATCATGCGATTCTGCCAAGCGTTCATGACTGAATTATACCGTCATATTGGTCCAGATGTCGATGTTCCTGCTGGTGATATTGGTGTAGGCGCTCGTGAAGTAGGTTATTTATGGGGGCAATATAAACGTTTAACGAAAGCTAGTGAATCAGGTGTATTAACTGGGAAAACTCCTGGGTATGGTGGCTCTTTAGCACGTAAAGAGGCAACGGGTTACGGTACAGTTTATTTCGTTAATGAGATGTTAAAAGATGTGAATGATTCATTTGAAGGAAAAACTGTGGTCGTTTCTGGTTCTGGAAACGTTTCGACGTATGCAATTGAGAAAGCACAGCAATACGGCGCAAAAGTAGTTGCTTGCTCTGATTCCTCAGGCTATATTTATGACCCAGAAGGCTTAGATTTAGATGTCATTAAAGAAATCAAAGAAGTAAAAGGTGATCGTATTTCAACTTACGTAAGTTACCGACCAAATGCTACTTTTACTAATGGCTGCACTGGCATTTGGACAATTCCTTGTGACATTGCTCTACCATGTGCAACTCAAAACGAAATTAATGGTGAATCAGCTCGTACATTAATTTCTAATGGGGTCAAAGCGATTGGTGAAGGTGCCAACATGCCTTCTGATCTTGAAGCAATTAATGAATTCTTAAATGCAGGTGTATTATTCGGACCAGCAAAAGCAGCGAATGCTGGAGGAGTTGCTGTATCTGCTCTTGAAATGGCACAAGATTCAAGCCGCGTATTTTGGTCATTTGAAGAAGTAGATGCGAAACTTCATCAAATTATGAAAGATATTTATTCAGATAGTAAAGCTGCTGCTGAAAAATACGGCTTCCCTGGCAACTTAGTTATGGGTGCAAACATCGCTGGCTTTATTAAGGTGGCAGATGGAATGCTTACTGAAGGCATTTATTAATTACTGACCTAGCAATCTAGCATAAATCCACCACCCAGTTACGAAGCATTTCAAACACACAAGGTGATGACGATTATTCGTTATCACCTTGTTTTTTATTGCAAATCAGCAATAAATGATATAAATAAACACACAAAACGAACATTTTTCATATTAAATATTTAAAATATTCGTGTTATAATTTTAGAGTACTATGAATATTGGAGGGTTTTTTGTGGAATTATTGTATACAGGGAAAACGAAGAATGTGTTCAGATTAGAAGACGGTCATTATTTATTAAAATTTAAAGACGATGTAACAGGTGAAAACGGCGTGTTCGACCCAGGCGCTAATACGGTTGGCTTAACAATGGATGGTGCTGGCTTAGCGGGTTTACGCTTAACTTCTTATTTCTATTCTAAATTAAATGAACAAGGTGTTCCTACTCACTATGTAGATGCAAACTTTGATGATGCAACAATGACTGTAAAACCTGCAACAGTGTTCGGGAACGGTTTAGAAGTAATTTGCCGCTTTAAGGCAGTTGGCTCATTCCTACGACGCTACGGCGCCTATGCGCAGGAAGGCCAAGATCTTGATGCCTTTGTGGAAGTTACCATTAAAGATGATGATCGCCAAGATCCTCCAATCTCTGAAGATGCATTAGCTATGTTAAACCTGTTAACACACGAAGAATATGCCATTTTAAAACAACGTACAATTGAAATTTCTAAATTTGTAGGAACTGAGCTTGCTAAAAAGGGCTTAACGCTTTATGACATTAAATTGGAATTCGGCCGTGATGCCCAAACTAATGAAATTTTATTAATCGATGAAATTTCTGGTGGTAATATGCGTGCTTACAAAGGTGAGCAATATATTGAACCATTAGAGCTTGAAAAAATTATACTAAGTAACTAAGAAGAGTCGCCGTTGTGCGGCTCTTTTGTCATGAAAATAACTTATTTTTACTTTCTACGAAACTTTTCACTGGGTCGCTCGTATACTAACTATGCGTAACATGCAATTATTCTATTATTTTGGAGGTAGTTTAATGGAAAATTTTAATGACACACAAAATGAAGAAAGGCCAAAGATGAATCCGTTTATATCCGTTTGGTTACATCCAAAGCAAACCGCTCGCTATATGATTAACGAAAAATCAATCGGCTTTGCTATTTTGATTATGTCCATCGGTTATATCGGCTCTATCATGTCAGGGCTGACGGATTCGGAGTTTTTCACTGAACTTTCCCCTTGGTTATTGACTTTACTGTGTGTAATTTTTGCTCCAATCGCTGGTATTATTGGGACAGCTATATCCGCTCTCATCACATGGCTATTTGGTAAGCTATTTAAGGGTACTGGTACGTATTCAGACTTATTTAAAGGGCTGAGCCTTACAGCTGTACCATTTATAGTGCTTATTCCATTTTATTTAATCTGGTTAATCACTTCTCCGGAATCCTTATTAGATCCAAACTTTATGGGCTCACTGCCATGGATTTTTTGGCCAGCCATTTTAGCTTCTATTGTTGTCACTATTTGGTCTTTCGTCATTTCTGTCGGTGTGGTAGCAGAAGCACACCAAATCACTAATTGGATGGCCTTTTTCACGATCTTTATTCCAGGAATTATTTTATTCATCTTGTTCTTCGTTCTATTCTTCATTATCCTAGTTGGGGCTATCGGAGTAGGCATGATGTAAAAAATCTCCCCTCTCATTTAAGAGAGTGGGAGATTTTTTTACAGTTTAAATTGGGCAACCAATGTCTTTAATTCTATAGCCAATGTTGATAATTGGGCTGATTTCCCCGCCATAACCTCCATTGAGCTACTTGTCTGTTCTGTTGTCGCTGTCGTTTGCTCCACACCTGCTGCAGATTCTTCTGCGACCGCAGCTATTTCTTGAATAGCACTATTCATTTTTTGACCATCTTCCGTTACTTTTGATAAATTTTTGGAAATCAATTGAACACTTTCTACAACATCATTAATAGAATCACTAATCGTCGTAAACGTTTCACTCGTAGCTTTAATTTGAGTTGTCCCTTCTTTTACCTCCTGATAGCCATCCTCTAATGAGCTCGTAACAACATCAAAATCTTGCTGAATATTTGCTACAATTGTTGTAATATCATTGACTGAATAGCCTACTTGTTCAGCAAGCTTGCGTACTTCATCCGCAACCACCGCAAATCCCTTGCCATGTTCACCTGCCCTAGCAGCTTCAATCGCGGCATTTAAAGCTAATAAATTGGTTTGATTGGCAATATCTTTAATGACCACCACCAATTTAGAAATTTCCTGTGCTTGGGCATCTAAATTTTTTACTTTCTCTACTGCATTTTGTACAATACTATCAATCTTTTTCATTTGAGAATTCGAAGATGTCATGAGCTGACTTCCTTCATTGGTTAAGCCTAACACTTCAAAAGAAGATTGATGAATATGCTCACCATACTGATTTGTTTCACGCAAATCCGCAGTAAAACGTTCCATCAGGGAAGTTAATTCGTTCGAATGATGTGCTTGTCCTTCTGCCCCAGATGCTAATTCATTCATTGTTATCGCCACTTGCTCTGCACCCATATTTACTTCATTGGCCGATTGTGAAAGCTCCTTACTAGAAGTATTAATTAAATCAGATGCTTGAGCAATATTGTGTATCATGTCCTTCAATTTAGATTGCATTTGATTCATAGCGTTTGCCAGTTTGCCAATTTCGTCTTTTGAGCGAATAGACATACTTTCTTGCGTCAAATCACCCTCTGCAAATCGCTCCATCGCTTGGACCACTCGGTTGATAGGTTTAGCCATACTACTTGCATACTGCCAAATAACTAATATCCCAATAATAATAGCGACACCAATTACAATCATCGTTAATTTCAAAATACTCTCCGCTGGTTTATTAAAGTCTGCTAAATAGGTACTGGCACCAATAACCCATCCCCAATACGGATCAGTTTCTGCATAGACCCCTTTATCCTCTAGTTGATCTGAATTTGGTAATGGCCACGAATAGGAGACAAATCCACCACCTTCATTCCCCTTGGCAATGATTTCTTGCATATACTTAACTCCATTATCATCCTGTTCATCCCAGACATTATTTCCCTCTATGTTCGGATGTGCAATAGAGGTCCCCTTTTGGTCTACAACAAAGATATAACCATTCTCACCTAGTTTAATATTTTTATTAATAGGTCGCTTTCCTTCATTATCCTTTTTCCCTAAAATAGCGACCTTCACTTTCTCTTGTGCTTCTTCTAAAGTTAAATTACCTGCCTCTACCTCTTGATTAAACTGTTCAATCATGGCAATGGTCATTTCCACACTGTTTCTTAAGTTTTCTTTTCCCACCGACTCTAAATTTGATTTACTTTGTTGATAGCTTAGATAGCCTAAAATAATCAAGGGAATCATTAAAAGCAATAAAGAGAAAGCAATCAGTTTGCCTTTAATAGATCTAAATGGAACGAATGTATTCATGTATTTTTTCTCCTCTTTAAATAGACTTAAGACCTATTTCGTTTCAAAAACATTGCAAAATTATGTATTTATACTTTTCAATCCATTGCACAAGTCATTACCTTATACTCACCAATTTTATTACATAAAAAACCAAACAACAACATTTTTCGAGCAAATTCGATAAAAAAATGTAGAAAAGCATTTCTTTACTTTTCTACATTTGCCATATTTCGATATCTGTAATTTGTTAAACTGTTAGCGCTGTAGTTTGTTGGAACAGTTCCGAGACTCCAGATTCGACCGCTGCACCGCTAACTGCACGAGAGACAATGGCAACAACACGTTCATCTAATGACTTAGGAACAATATATTCCTCCGTAAGCTCTTCATCACTAACAAGTGAAGCTATTGCTTCCACAGCAGCTAGTTTCATGGTTTCATTGATATCCGTAGCACGTACATCTAATGCGCCACGGAAAATGCCAGGGAACGCCAGGACATTGTTAATTTGATTCGGATAATCCGAACGACCCGTACCCATTACACGAACTCCCCACGCCTTGGCATTTTCATACGTAATTTCTGGATTTGGGTTAGCTAATGCAAAGACCACCGGGTTTTCATTCATAGACGCAATATGCCCCTCTGTTAATAGATTGGCAACCGAAACACCAATAAAAACATCCGCACCAACGAGCGCCTCACTCAACGTACCATGTATTTTCTCTGGATTTGTCAAATGAGCAACCGCCTCTTTAATTGGATTCATCCCCTCTTTACGTCCCTCATAAATAATACCTTTTGTATCACACATAAAAATATTTTTATAGCCCATTTGCACAAGGATTCGTAAAATAGCAATCCCTGCTGCCCCAGCGCCATTGATGACGACCTTCATTGTCGCAATATCCTTTTGCACAATACGATTCGCATTAATCATAGCGGCACCTACTACAATAGCTGTACCGTGCTGATCATCATGGAATACTGGTATATCACATTCCTGACGCAGTCGATCCTCAATTTCAAAACATCTAGGTGCTGAAATATCCTCTAAATTCACCGCCCCAAACGTCGGAGCAAGCGCCTTCACAATGCTGACGATTTCATCCGTACTTTTTGTATCTAAACATATTGGAAAAGCATCAACATTGGCAAAACGCTTTAATAAAATCGCTTTCCCTTCCATAACTGGTAATGCAGCTTTAGGACCAATATCCCCTAATCCTAAAACTGCCGTACCATCTGACACAACTGCCACCATATTCCCCTTCATTGTATAGTCATAAACCAGCGATGGGTTTCTTTCAATTTCCACACATGGTGCAGCCACTCCAGGTGAATAAGCAAGACTTAAATCATAAGAATCCTGTACTGGAACTTTTGAAATCACCTCTAATTTACCGCTATAATGTGCATGCATTTCTAAAGCTTTCTTCATGACGTCCATTCCATCCCATCCTTTTCCCTTTGTTTTTCATTATATTTTAGAATCATATTACTTTGTGAAAATATAGTCAACGAATTTTCTGTCAATTTATTTTTCATTTCGAAAACACAGCATTACAAGACTTCACACACGCCTTTCTGTCAAATTAAACTTTTCACAATCAATTATTTTAAAATAGTTAATATCATAATGATGAATATTGGAAAATGTACAACTATCGCCTTTCAAGCTGTTCAATATTTCACATAGTATTTTTCTTGTGTAAAAGAGAATTTTTTCACAAACTTTTGTAAGCGTATCCATTGAGCCAAGTGAGTTTGTCACAATTTATTCACATTTTTTCACAAAGTTTTTTACTATTGCTGTTACCGCATTTAAGCCCAACAAAAAAAGAGCCCTATTGCAAGGACTCTTCAGTAAAATGACGAATAAATGCTCTGATTATATGCTTAGAAGACCATTGATCGCCAGACACTTTAATAATGGGATACTCTCGAGGGAAAATATTGGACGTCATCTCCTCTACTGAATAACCTTGTACAAACAAGTGACGAACCTTCTCTTCCATTTCTTCAATATACGCTATTTTTTCTAGTATTCTATTTCTGCCATCTGTTAAATAGCCTGCATGACAACAATAAACTTCGTTAAAATCATAGGTTAATAATTTTTTTAACGATGCTAAGGTATGTACAATATTTTCTTCATCGAGTACTACCTTCGTTTTCGTTTGAATGTATAAATCTCCAGTGAACATAGCACCTGATTGACGATTATAGAAGGCCAGATGATCTGTCGTATGCCCAGGTGTTTCAATAACGTCCCAGACAGCTGTTTTTGTTTGCAATGTAGTGCCTATTGGCTGCGCTAGAAAAGCTGGCCGCTCCCCCCATAATGCTTGACGGTACAAAGGATAATCACCCTTCTTCGTACAAGCCTGAAGAGATTCACGGTGAAGATAAATAGGAATATCCATTTGCTGTTGAAGCCAGGCGGCATTGCCCGCATGATCCTCATGCGAATGAGTAAGGGCAATTTGCTCCATTGGTAGCTCCTTAAAAAATGATTGAAACTCCTGTGCCAGCGAATTTGAGCCTGTATCGATTAATAAGCCATCAACAAAAAAGCTATACACACTCATACCAAACCCCTGAACAGCTACCTTTCCAAGTGCACATTGTACATCACCATGGCGTTGAACTCCTATGCTCGTCTCACGTTTAAACATCCACTTTCCCCCTTTTAAAAGAGTGTAGCATAAAATGAATGGTGAGTCATTTTGAATTCGATCGGCTTTTTTAAGGGTTGGCTATCCGTTTGTTTTGGCATTTGAGCCATAGATTCAGTAACTCTATCTATTTGTTTCGAGCGAGCTAGACGGGAGACGCTTTTTTGGCTCTATCCGTCGGTTTTGGCTTTCTATCCCCCAGTTTCAGCTTCCTATCCGCCACTTTTGGCATCCTATCCGTCACTTTCTCCTTTCTATCCGTCCGTTCCAGGATTCAGCCCTACCTACGTATATCAAGCAAGCTAGACAGCTCTTTTTCCGCTCTATCCGTCACTTTTGTTATTCTATCCGTCACTTTTGTTATCCTATCCGTCAGTTTCTCCTTCCTATCCGCCACTTTCCCACTTCTATCGATCACTTTCCCCCGCACCCGATCCACCACCAAAAAAACGCCCACCAAAGTGAGCGTTTTTGCTTTAACCCTTATTCATTTGTACCTTTTTCAACCTCATATTGTGTAATCCAATCACTAAAGCTACCTACGTATAACTGAATGTTTTCATAGCCTTCATCTGCTAATACGGCATAAAGCGAGGATGCGGTTACACCACTGCCACAGTAGACAACCACATGTTCATCTGGTGCAACTTTTTGACGCAATGCATCGTTAGCCTGCAATTGTCCATCTTTCTTTAATTGCTCCCAGTCAAAGTTTTTTGCTGTTGGTATATGACCTGCTACTTTATCTAATGGCTCGACTTCCCCACGATAACGCTCAGCCGCACGAGCATCGAGTAAAGTTGCTTTCACTTCTCCGTCCACAATCGCCTTTACTGCTTGGCGTGGTGCATACAGCTCATCCTTCCAATCAAAATCAATGATTGTTGGTGGGTATTTTACGACGTCTTTTGTAAATGGCACTTTCGTTTCCAATGCCGATGCTCCCCCGTTAACAATGACAACATTTGGGAAACCAGCATACGTCAGCATCCACCAAGCACGTGGAGCGAAAGGTGCTGCTCCTTGATCATAGATAACGATTTGATCTTCATAACGTAAGCCTAATTCTTGAAATACTGATGTCAATTTTTCTTTGTTCGGCATTGGGTGACGACCGTCTTGACTGTCCATATCAGATAGCTGCTGCTCTAAATCCATATGGATTGCTCCTGTTGCATGACCTTCTTCAAATGCTTTTTTTCCAGCTTCTTTGTCTTGTAAATCAAAACGAGCATCGATAAAACGGACACCATCAAACTGAATTTCATCTACTGATTTGAATACTTTTCCCATAGGAATCACCTCATGCGTTTTGTAATTGTGCGTAAATCGCTTTCCAAGAAGCTAAACGGCTTTCTTCTTGAAGCGCCAATCGCTCTGTTTCAATTTGCTCAAGCGCTTGATGATAAATATATAAACGTAATTTTTCTGCTTCCTCTGCAATAAACGTAATGGCCCAAGTCATGAGAGAAACTTTCTGTGCATCTAAATAATCCTGGGCATCCGGCTTTGTTAATGCTTCTAACGCATCGCTCAGCTTCACTTTTTCATTCTTCTCAAAGAAAGCTTTTTGATTACGGAAGTGAGATTTTACGCTAGTATATTTCGAAATATCACCAAATGGGCCTTCAAAATCAAGTAAATTTGGCTCAGAAGATTCAAATGCTAAGAACGAGAAGCTACGGTTAAGCTCTTTTAGCTCCCGTACTTCATCCTTAAATCGGTGCTGCATTTTTTTGCTTATAAACTGTGATAAACGGAAGTTTGTCACACGCATTTCCTGTGTAAAGTCAAAACGTAAGCTTTGCATCACTTCCTTCAACGCATGTTCCAACGCCTGCTGTGCTGGCATGGCCGCAAATGTTGAAGGATTGTATCCTTCCTTAAAGAATTCAGGGTAACGATAGTAGACACGTTGTAGAACATAATAGAGAAGCTCATCAAGCTCTTGCTTTGTCTCACTTTCCAGCATACTTGTATTGATTACACTAAACTTGGATTGCACATGCTTTTCAAGTACTGTTAATTCCTCTAAGCGCTCGTCTTTACGTTTGAGGTTTTCCTCCGTTTGTGCAATTAAATCCGCTAAGCGTTGCTCTGTTTTGTCAACTTCCTCCGCAAGAGCCTGCACTGCTAATGCACTCAATTCATCATTTAAAAATGTATGGAAGTCGTTTTCAAACGGTGGCATGCCTGATGTTAAATCTGAACCTTCCACCTTCTCCTTTAACGCTAAAAGACTCGATACACCATACAGTCTCGGGAAACGAATACCAAATCGCTGTAATTCTGAACGTACATAGCCTTTTACATCTTCCTGCTCTTCATCCGTTGTTGCTAAATCAATAGCATTCACAATAAAGAACATTTTATCAAGCTCAAAGGCATCTTTTACACGACCAAGCTGAATTAAAAACTCACGGTCAGCTTTGGCAAAAGCATGATTATAATACGTAATAAATAGGATGGCATCGGCATTCCGAATATATTCAAAGGCTACACCTGTATGACGAGCATTTATAGAGTCTGCTCCTGGAGTATCCACAAGTGTAACGCCCATGCGCGTTAATGGACTATCATAATAGAAATCGATATTGTCCACAAAGCATGATTTATTTTCTTGCGCGACAAATTTTTCAAATTCAACGCGATCCACACGAATAATAGTACCAAGCTCAGACTTAAACGTTGGATACCCTTCCTTATAAGCACGAATAAATGATTTGTGCACATTTAAACGCTCATCTGTCAACTGTACTGCAAGCCCTTCGTCAGCACGATTATATGCTTCCTCTAATGACTGGACAGATAAACCAATCGCTGCATAGGACCCTTGAATATCCTCTAACATTTGCTCAGCTGTTTTAAGCTGTACATCGGCTGTTTCATGTGGATGCTCAGGCGATACAGGACGAATTTTATTGATAGCTGCAGTTGTTGGGTTTGGCGATACAGGTAATACCTTCGCCCCCATTAATGCATTAGAAAAGGATGACTTCCCAGCACTAAAAGCCCCAAACAAAGCGATGGTAAAATCTTTTTTCTGTAATCGTTCCACTTTATTTTCAAGATATTGAGCAACTTCAGCAAAGCCTTGTACTTCTTTTACAGCATTGGCGGTATGCAGGGCACGATTAATAACGCCATCGATTGGCAAACTCGTTGCACTAACTGCTTGCTGCACTGCTTCTTCCTGAATGACTTGTTCTTTTGGTTGTAGCATGGATTCATCAAACAAACGAATCTCTGCTAAATCCTGTTTAAAGGAATTTTCCCAATTTGTTAACTGATCATTCGCTACGTTCCGGATTTCATTGCTCGCTTGATGCATAATGCTCGCACTATATTGTTGGTAACCCTCGATTTCAAGTACGGCCTTAATAGCATCCACTTTATCCTGCATGCCTGCCATTTTTAATTTCGAAGGAGCAGCTGTTTCTGTTGCCACTGCTTCTAATGTTGTCGCTTGTGCTTTTTTCCAGCTATCTGTTTCCTGAATAAAATAACGCTTTGTTGCCTCTGCCACACGATTGGCGAAGTTTAATACCGCATCACCTGTTAACAGTGCACCTGCTTGAACTTGCTGCTCAATCAATGCAAATGGTAAGTCAAACGGATAAGCATCAATAGCTGAGGCACGTTCCTCATTTAAAGCACCCACGTCCTTTAATGCTTTTTTCATAAGGCCCTTTAAATGCCCTGTAATTTGCGCATGGACGACATTTTGATAAGCATTATAAGCATCTTCTTTACGACGGTTCCGCTCTTCCTCTGTTTTTTTCTTCGCAGTAAAGAGCCCCCCTACCTTAAAGCCCTCCTGCATACTTTCTAAATAAAGACGTAAGCGATCACGCAAGTCGGCTGGCATAATCGCAGCATTGGCAAGCAATTCTTTACGTTGCTCCTCAAATGTTTCGTTCCACGCCTCAACAGAGAATAATTCAACCTGACGATTTAATTTATTGTATTGCTCTAAAATATCTTGATGGTGTGCCCAGTCATCCGCACTTAAAATTTCGTCATCAATCGCTAAACGATCCTGTCTTTCTTCTATTAAATAGTTATCATGCTCACTTTGCAATAAACGCAATGTATTTGTTGCTGTTTGGACAAGCTGGTCCTGCCAATCGTTCATACTATCCATAACAATTTTCTTTACGGCTTCAAAATCGTTATGTGGGTGCTCAGGCTCTCTCAAAGATGTGAAAAATACACCTTTCGGCACAACGCCCCATGCCGCAAAGGAATTATGAACCGTTGCTTTAAACTCTTCAAAGCTCAATTCATTTTCTTTATGCTTGTCAATCATATTAACAATCAAATAAACATTTGGATTATATTTCATTAATTGCTTCGTAAATTGGAAATTTAACTCCGATTGCACATGGTTGTAGTCCATTGTATAGAATACGATATCGGCAATATGGAGTGCAGATTCCGTCGACATGCGGTGAGCATCATCTGTTGAGTCTACTCCAGGTGTATCCATCACTGTAACACCAAACGGTAATGTTGATGCGCTATGGCCAATTTCTATTTGAGATACCAAATCCCCATTTTTACTAAGCTCTTTTACCGTTTTAAAATCATAGCCTGCCTCAAATTTAACAGGCTTTTCCTTGTGCATATAAACAACTGCAAAGTCTTCTTCTGATTTATGCACTTTAACGATATTTGCACTTGTTGGAATCGGACTTGATGCTAATAAATTCTCGCCAGACAACGCATTAATCATACTCGACTTCCCGGCTGAGAAATGGCCTGCAAAACCAATCACATACTCTTTTTGCTGAATTTTTCGAGCAAAAAGTGATGTTTTATCCATGCGCTCCGTATCACCATTATGCTGATATATTATGTATTGCAAAGCGGCTTGCTTTAGTAGCCCCTCCAATTGTTGATCAAAATCTTTCATGAAACCAGTAACCCCTTTTTCGTTAATTATTCATAATTAGTATTCTACCTTATTCAACTAGCAAAGTATAACACTAATTTACGGTAAAAGGCATGTATGCCAACGCTTCAATTTGACTAGTATTGTTAAAAAAACATGGTTATCTGAAAGAAACCTTATGGAATGATAGATGCTCAACTAGCTTGAATTTTATTTTCTTCATATTTTATAGTAAACGAATTGGGGGCAAAGGTTAATTTTACAAGAATGGAGTGTGATAACACATGGTCAACCCTAAACATGGTCGAATAAACAATGGAAGCTGTGATTGTAGCAATGAGGAGCAATTTATTTGGCCCCGTATAAAAGCCACTAACGGTCCAATCGTTCCTCCCATCGAAATTGTCCCAGAAGGTATAATAATTCCAACGATTAATAGATATTTTTACATTCTAACAAGCGATCTTGATTTAACAAACGGAGCAACCTTGCCTGCAACTCTCTTTTGGAATGATCATACAGATCCCATTACTGAATTTGTGATTTTTTCACCAAATGGCTACGTCAATCTGTATATTAATGCTGTCATGCAAGAGGGCGGTATTTATACAATATCAGATACTGCCTTAACCATTACTCCTTACAATGGTACTCTATTTAGAGGAACACCTATCATAATTGAATCATTAGGCTTCACCATGAAATAAAGTGTGTGAATAGTTAGGTTAAAGTAATAAGTAGTTTTAACAAAAATAGATAGCTGTTCAAAGAACCGTTCAATTGATAGAATAGCAGGTTATACTGAAAACTACGACCTCTTGTCGATTAGCTTGGGCATGAAGCTTTTTTAGGGTGACTAGAAATCACAAACGGTAATAAAGCAAAAATTAGATAATCGAGAAATACGTAACTGTTGAAGGAAATCTGAAAACAGTTCGTTTTCTTTCGTTAAAGCAATGTGCTTTTCATCATCATCTATAAGATGAGAAATCATATTTTTCTCAATTTAAAAAGCACCAATACAAGTGAAAACTACAAATGTATTGGTGCTTCTATACTGTCACTTTTACTTTTATTCCCTAAATGTCAGATTGCCTGTTGGCTAACAATGGATAGTTTCTCTGTTTTTAAGGTTTATTGAAAGCTACTTTACAGGTTTACTCGCTGGACCACTCACTTTATTTTTATCTTCCTTAATGCCTAGCGCTGCATCAAGTTGCTTCATGCCTTCTTCTTTCGTTAGTGTGCCTGCCTCTACTTGGTCAAAAATAGCCTGCACCTTTTCTTTTGAGATTTCATCAGCATTCGCTGGTTTAGTTACAGCCTTTTTATCTCCTTTTATACCTAGCGCTGCATCAAGCTGCTTCATGCCTTCTTCTTTCGTTAGTGTGCCTGCCTCTACTTGGTCAAAAATAGCCTGCACCTTTTCTTTTGAGATTTCATCAAAGTTCGCTGGTTTAGTTACAGCTTTTTTATGTCCTTTTATGCCTAGCGCTGCATCAAGTTGCTTCATGCCTTCTTCTTTCGTTAGTGTGCCTGCCTCTACTTGGTCAAAAATGGCTTGCACCTTTTCTTTTGAGATTTCATCAAAGTTCGCTGGTTTAGTTACAGCTTTTTTATCTCCTTTTATACCTAGCGCTGCATCAAGCTGCTTCATGCCTTCTTCTTTCGTTAGTGTGCCTGCCTCTAC